>JANMWM010000322.1:0-10062 GCA_031394005.1 Sphingomonas sp. | reverse complement strand
GGCAAGGACGGCGTCCGCCTGCTCGGCAAGGGTGACTTCACCGCCAAGCTCAGCTTCAAGGTTGCCGGCGTTTCCAAGGGCGCGCGCGACCTGGTCGAAAAGGCCGGCGGATCGATCGAAGTGATCGAAGCCAAGATCAAGTCCGAGCTCGCCGCTGCCAAGAAGGGCAAGGCCCGCCTCGAGCGGATCGCGAACAAGGACGCCAAGAAGGCCGCAGCGGCCAAGGCGTAACTTAACACTCGGGGGGCTTAGACAAGCGCCCCGGCTCGCCTATATGGGCGGCGGGGGCGCAACGTTCCGCGCCGCCCTTTCTTTTTTCACGGGATCAGCGATGGCATCCGCAGCCGAAAAAATGGCGTCGAACATCAGCCTTGGCAGCTTTGGCAAGGCGACCGAGCTCAAGAAGCGGCTGTGGTTCACCATCGGCGCACTGGTGCTGTTCCGTTTCCTCTCGTTCGTGCCGATTCCCGGCATCGACCCGCACGCCATGGCCGCGCTCTACCAGACGCAATCGGGCGGCGTGCTCGACTTCTTCAACACCTTCTCGGGCGGCGCGCTGCAGCGCATGTCGGTCGTGGCATTAGGCGTCATGCCGTACATCACCGCGTCGATCGTGGTGCAGCTCGGATCGACGCTTTACCCGTCGTGGCAGGCGCTAAAGAAAGAGGGCGAGACCGGGCGCAAGAAGCTCAACCAGTACACCCGCTACCTCACTGTCCTGCTGACTATTGTCCAGGGCTATCTGATCGCCTCGGGGCTCGAGGGCCTTGGCGCGAAGCAGGGCATCGCCGCGGTGGTCGACCCCGGCATGCTGTTCCGCGTCGCCGCCACGATCAGCCTTGTCGGCGGCACGCTGTTCCTGATGTGGATCGGCGAGCAGATCACCAGCCGCGGCATCGGCAACGGAGTTTCGCTGATCATCATGGCGGGTATCGTCGCCCGCCTTCCGCAGGGCATCGGCCAATTGCTCGAAGGCGCGCGCACAGGCTCGATGGACGGGCTCGTCGTCGTCGGCATCATCGTGCTGACCGCCGCGCTGGTCCTGTTCATCTGCTTCATGGAACGCGCCCAGCGCCGAGTCCTCATCCAGTATCCCAAGCGCCAGACGGTCCGTGGGATGCAGCAGGAGCGCAGCCACCTGCCGCTCAAGATCAACACCGCGGGCGTCATCCCGCCGATCTTTGCCTCGTCGCTGCTGTTGATGCCACTGACCGTGGTGCAGATGCTCGGCGCGCGGGCGCAGTCGGGCAGCAGCTCGTCCGAATGGCTGATCTCGATCTCGACCTTCCTCCAGCACGGCTCGCCAGCGTATCTGACGCTCTACGCGCTCGGCATCGTCTTCTTCTGTTTCTTCTACACCGCGGTGCAGTTTAATTCCGAGGAAACCGCCGAAAATCTCAAGCGCCACGGTGGCTTCATTCCCGGCATCCGCCCGGGCAAGGCGACCGAGCTCTACTTCGACTGGCTGCTAAATCGCATCACCGTGATCGGCGCAGCCTATCTCGTGCTGATCTGCCTCATCCCCGAGATGCTGTCGGCATCGGCCGGGCTCAACTTCCGCCTCGGCGGGACCAGCCTGCTGATCGTCGTTAACGTGACTATGGACACCGTGAGCCAAATTCAGAGCCACCTGATCGCTCACCAATATGGCGACCTCATCAAGAAGGCAAAGCTTAAGGGTTCCAAGCGTCGGTAAATCAGTCGTGTTGACGCGGCTGTTTCTTGGCTTGAAATAGCGCGTGACGCAGGGGATCGCATGGACATCATTCTTCTAGGCCCGCCTGGCGCGGGCAAGGGCACCCAGGCCGCGCGGCTCCAGGCCAACCGCGGCATGGTCCAGCTGTCGACCGGCGACATGCTTCGCGAGGCCGTCGCCAAGGGCACGCCCGTCGGCATCAAGGCGAAGGCCGTGATGGAGGCGGGTGAGCTCGTGTCCGACGCGATCGTCTCGGCGCTGATCGGCGAGCGGCTCGACACTGCGACTCAAGGCGCAATCTTCGACGGCTTTCCCCGTACCCAGCATCAGGCCGAGGCGCTCGAGATTCTCCTCGCCGACCGCGACCGGACGCTCGACCATGTCATCGAACTGGTGGTCGACGAGGAAGTGCTGGTCGAGCGAATCACCGGGCGGTTCAGCTGCGCCAGGTGCGGCGCCAATTACCATGACCGTTTCCACCGGCCCAAAGTCGAAGGCACTTGCGACATCTGCGGAGCCCACGAATTTAAGCGCCGTCCCGACGACAACGAGCAGACGGTGCGCACCCGCATGGCTGAATATCGCGCCAAGACCGCGCCGATTCTGCCCTTTTACGAAGAAAAGGGCCTCGTCCGAAAGGTCGACGGCATGGCCGGGGTGGACGAAGTCGCCGCCGCGATTGACGCCATCCTCGACCGCTAGCCGCGGACCAACGTGACGAAGGCGTAGGCGGGTCGATCGCCCTCCGCGCCATGCTCCTGTCGCGCCACCTCACTCCACCCGCCACCCTCGCGCGGGTCGGGCATGACCGTATCGCCGGCAATATCCCCCGCGACCTCGGTCAGCTCGATCCGCTTGGCGAGCGGCCGGAAGAGAGCGAAAATCTGCGCCCCGCCGATTACCCACGCTGGCTCATCGCCCGCCAGTGCTAGCGCTTCCGCCGCCGAATGCGCTACCTCGACTCCTGTTGCGCTCCACCGGCCATCGCGCGTGACGACGATATGTCGCCGCCCCGGAAGCAGCCCCGGCAGACCGTCGAACGTCTTGCGTCCCATGATCATCGCCGCGCCCATCGTCAGCGCCTTGAACCGTTTCAGGTCGTCCGGCAGCCGCCACGGCAGCCCGCCAGCGCGCCCGATCACGCCATTGCGCGCGCGAGCGACGATGAGGGCAGGGGGGTTGGTCATCGCATTCGCCTTGCCCTCGCGGCGCGGCTTTGCAAAGCCCGTGTCATGCGCATCCTTCCCCTCCTCCTGGCGCCCGTCGCGATCTTCGCGACCACCGGAATGCTCGCGTCCGCCGCCCCGGCCGAGACGCTGCGTATCCGCGCTGGTCACCTGATCGACCCGGAGCAGGGAAGGGTGTTCGTCGACCAGCTGGTGACCCTTGTCGACGGCAAGATCGCCAGCAGCGCCCCCTATCGCGCCAGCGATCACGCCGACCTCGACTGGTCGCGCCGCTGGGTGTTGCCCGGGCTGATCGACCTCCACACCCATGTCGCCGACGGCTATGTCGAAGGCAAGGACCCCGCCGAGCCGCTCAAGCACAGCCCCGCCGCGACTGCGCTCAAGGGCGCCGAGGCCGCCCGCATTATGCTCCATTCGGGCTTCACCACTGTCCGCGACGTCGGCGTCTATCGCGGGCTCGGCGACGTCGCGCTGCGGGACGCGATTCGCGCGGGCGAAGTCGAGGGGCCGCGAATGATCGTCGCGGGCGGCTACATCACTATCCCCGGCGGTGGCGGCGCGGTTACCGGCGCGCCTAAAGACGCCATCATCGGCCCCGAATTTCAGATCGGCGAAGTTCGCTCGCCCGACGAAGCCCGCGCCGCGGTCGACCGGCTGATCCATGGCGGCGCGGATTTCATCAAGCTCATCGCCACGGGCGCAGTGCTCGCCGTCGGCAGCGACGCCGGCGCACTCGAACTGACCCCCGCCGAAATGCAGGCCGCCTGCGACGAGGCCAAGCGCCTCGGCACTTATTGCATAGCCCACGCTCATGGCACCGAGGGAATCAAGGCGGCGATGCGCGCGGGCGCGTGGATGATCGAGCATGCGTCGCTGATCGACGACGAGGGGCTGGTGATGGCGAAAGCGCGCCATATCTGGCTCGACATGGACATCTATGACGGCGACTGGATCGAGAACGTCGGAACGCGCGACCACTGGCCCGCCGAATATCTGAAGAAAAACCGCGACACCACCGATCTCCAGCGCGCCGGGTTTGCTAAGGCAGTCAAACTCGGGGTGCCGCTAACCTTCGGCACCGACGCTTCGGTCTATCCCTACGGCCTCGGCGCGCGGCAGTTCAGCTACATGGTCCGCTATGGCATGACTCCGATGCAGGCGATCGGCTCAGCCACCAGCGAAGCGGCCAGAGGCCTGCGTATGGAAGGCCGTATCGGTACTCTTCGCCCTGGCGCCGCGGCCGACCTCGTCGCGGTAGAGTCCGATCCGCTCGCCGACATCGCCGCGCTGCGCTGCGTCGCCGACGTCGTCCAGGCTGGCCAGCTCAACCACCGCGCCGACGCTGCGCAGCGGTGCGATCGATGAGCGGGCAGGGGGCTTTCCTCGCCGCCGTCACGGCCGCGCTTGGCCCCAAAGGCGTGATCACCGACCCCGCCGACATCTCCCCGTGGCTAACCGATTGGCGTGGTCGCTGGACCGGCGTGTCGGCAGCGCTTCTCGCGCCCGCCACCACCGCCGAGGTCGCGACCCTCGTCACGCTGGCCGCTGAACACCGTGTTCCGCTCGTCCCCCAGGGCGGCAACAGCGGGATGGTTGGCGGCGCGACCCCGCCCGCCGATGGCTCCGCGTTGCTGCTCTCGCTGCGCCGGATGAACGCCATCCGCAGCCTCGCTCCCGAGCGCGCCGTCGCCGAGGCAGGCGTGATCCTCGAGACGCTCCACAACGGAGCCACCTCCATCGGCCGCCGCTTCCCGCTCACCCTCGGCGCGCGGGGTAGCGCGACGATCGGCGGGCTCGTCTCGACCAATGCTGGTGGCACTCAGGTCCTCCGCTTCGGCACCATGCGCAGCCTCGTCGCGGGGGTCGAGGCAGTGCTTCCCGACGGCTCGATCCACGACGGACTCTCGGGTCTCAAGAAGGATAATCGTGGCTACAGCCTCGACCAGCTTCTCATCGGCGCCGAGGGCACGCTCGGCATCGTCACCGCGGCCGCGCTGAGCCTGTTCCCCGCCGTCCACGAGCGCGCTGTGGCCTGGCTAGGCGTCGCCACCCCGCAAGCAGCGCTCGACCTGCTCCGCCGCCTCGAGACCCGGACCGACCGGATTGAAGGGTTCGAAATTCTCCCTCAGGAGACGCTCGACCTCGTCCTCGCCCACATCCCCGGCACCCGCGCCCCGCTCGCCGGACGCCATCCGTGGCATGTCCTAATCGAAGCTTCCGCCACCTCGCCCGAGCAATTGCCCTCCGCAGACCTTCTCGAATGCCTTCTCGCCGACCCGCTCGCCGAGGGTGCGGTCGAGGATGCGACCATCTCCGCGACCGAGGCCCACGCCCGCGCCTTCTGGCACCTGCGCGATTCGATTTCCGAGGCCGAGCGCGCCGTCGGTCCCGCACTCCAGCACGACATCTCCGTCCCGGTCGACGCCGTGCCGCGCTTCATGGTCGACGCCGCCGCCGCCGTCGAAGCGGCTTTCCCCGGAACGCACGCTTCGGGCTTCGGTCACCTCGGCGACGGCAATGTCCATTTCCACGTCCGCCCCCCCACCGCGGACCAAGCTGGCTGGATCGTCTCCAACGGCAAGTCCGCTTCCGCGCTCGTCCACGACCTGGTCGCAGCAGCGGCCGGCTCGATCTCTGCCGAGCACGGCATCGGCCAGATGAAGCGCGACGAACTCGCCCGTCTCGGCCCTTCATCGCGCCTTCACGCAATGCGCGCGATCAAGGCCGCGCTCGACCCGCTCGGGATCATGAATCCCGGCAAACTGATCTGAGGAAATCCCATGGACATCGAACTCTCCGCCGAAGCCAATGACAAGCGCTTTAACCGCCTCGTCGCGCTCATGGTTATCGCCTTCTCGGTCGCGGTCGGACTCGGCAACATCAAGGACGGCAACATCGTCCAGGGCATGGCGCAGGCGCAGGGCAACGGCCTCGACCGCTGGAACGAATATCAGACAACGCGCACCAAGCTCCACATCGTCGAGGCGGCGCGAACCGAAATCGCCGCGACCGCCAACCCCGCCTGAGCCGCCCCCGCGCTGGCGAAATTTGACGTCGGAACTGCAAAATACAAGACTGAAACCCCGCGCCTCGCCGCCGAAGCGAAAGCCTTTACCGCCGACTATGACGCGCTCAATGTCCACGACGACCAGTTCGACGCCGCCGAGGCCTCCCTCTCGACCGCCATCTCGATCGCCGCAGTTGCTGCATTGACCGAGAGCATGATCCTCCTCATCGCGGCCAGGGCGTTCGGCGGCTTCGGCCTGTTCCTGACCCTGAGCGGTTTCCTTGGTTGGGGCTTCCACCCCAATGTGCTCAGCCAGCTGCCCGGATGAAGCGCCTCCTTTTCGCCGCCCTCCTCGCCGCGTTCGGCGTCGACTGCTGAGCGAAGTTCATCGGGAACGGGCGACGGCCCCGCCCGTTGCCCCGCCATCACTAGGAGAACGTCATGAAAACTCGGCAATTGGGCAGCAGCGACCTGCACGTCTCCGAAATCTCGCTCGGCTCGTGGCTGACCTATGGCGTCGGGGTTGAGGCGGATGCAGCGCGACGCTGTCTCGACGCCGCGTTCGACGTCGGCATCAATTTGATCGACACCGCCAACGTCTACGGCACAGGGGCCGCCGAAAGATTCCTCGGTGACGCACTCGCCGCCCGGCCTCGCGACAGCTACATCCTCGCGACGAAGCTGTTCTTCCCCATGTCAGCCACCGACCGCGGGCTGTCGCGTGCGCAAATTCTCAAGCAGATCGACGCCAGCCTCGCCCGCCTCAACACCGACTATGTCGACCTCTATCAGTGCCACCGCTACGATGACGACACCCCGCTGGAGGAAACGATGGCAGCGCTGACCGAGGTTGTCGCCGCCGGCAAGGCGCGTTTCATCGGCTTCTCTGAATGGCCCGCCGACAAGATCAGCGCCGCGATCGCCATGACCGGCGTCGCGAAATTCGTCTCGAGCCAGCCGCAATACTCACTGATCCACCGTGATCCCGAGACCCAGGTCATCCCGCTCAGCGCTGCCAACGGCATTTCGCAAATCGTCTGGTCGCCGCTCGGCCAGGGGGTGCTCACCGGCAAGTACAAGACTGGCGAAACGCCTCCCCCAGGCAGCCGCGCGACGAACGACAAGATGAACGGTTTCATCGCCGGCCTGCTTCGCGCGCCACTGCTCGAAGCGGTCGAAGAGCTCAGACCCCTCGCTGCCGAGGCCGGCCTGTCGCTCCCCCAGTTCGCGCTCGCTTGGGTGCTGCGCGAGCCCAATGTCGCCTCGGCGATCATCGGCGCCTCGCGCCCCGAACAGGTGATCGACAACGCCGGCGCATCGGATGCTACGGTCGACCCCGCGCTGTTTGCGAAGGCCGAGGCGATCATCGCCGTCGGCAAGGCCGACTGACAAATGGCGCGCGACGCAGTCCTGAGCGAACGAGTCTCACGCGCAAATTCGCTGGTTGCAGGGAAATTTGCAGGGAATTGTTCCTTTTGATGCACGTATTGGGCGACCTCAGGGGGAGCAAGCCCTTTGGGCGTGGTTCAGCGGCGAGGTAAGCGATGCGCCGCCGGTGTTCCTCGGACGAATCAAGAAGCTACTCGATCTCGACTTTCAGCCCACCGTCATCGCTGGCGCGAGCGTGATCGGCGCTGCCCGCCATGCCTTCCATGACTATGAGCCGCAGGGAACGGGATCCGAGACCCAATATTCGCCATTCGACGTATTCTGCGTCGCGATCGGGCTTGATTTCTTCGACCTCGGCTTCAAGCAAGGCGAGGTCGTGTTCCTGTTGCGCCACGTTGGTGGCGACCTTGCTCGCGAGTTCGCCGGCATCCTCATGAGCCCACTGGCGGGTTGCATGCAGCAAGACACAGACAACCGGCTGTTCATAACCGCCGGCAAAGTCGAATTGGTTGAGCGGACCAGCGTGCCCTTGGCGAAGCCATTAATTCTGAAGCCGCAATTCGCCCGCGGCCTCGAGGCCGCGAACGGGCTGATCGAGCATCTGGGATATAGCGATCGTAAGTCCATCCTCATCGAGATCGGCAACACGGCGGTGCTCGTCTGTAATCACCTGAGCCAAAGCCCCGCGGCCCGAAAGGGCCGACCGCCGAAAGGCTGACCTTAAACCGACCCCCAACCCCCAAAGAGACGAACCATAAAGGCCCGAAAAGAAATACCGAAAAGAGTTAAGGCAGATGGACTGCCGTCGCGTGTCCGTAATCTTGAAGTCGTCTAACTTCCGATCGGCTCGGTCACGCCTTATCCTGCCAACGCCCGGGTGCATTCGAAGAAACAGATTTGGGCGATCGCAAGAAGCATCGGCTCGAGCGGCTGGACCAACCCGCTGTTCATTGACGAGCAGCAGGTCATCGTCGCCGGCCACGGCCGTTATGCGGCCGCGCTCGAGCTTGGTCTCGGAACCGTGCCGTGAATCGTCCTTGCTGGACTGTCGCCCGCCGAGATCCGTGCCTATCGGCTCGCCGACAACCGGATTGCGCTCGATTCGACGTGGGACGAGGAGTTGCTGGCGCTCGAGTTCGAGGCGTTGGCGGTCGAGGGGCTCGACCTTGAGTTCACCGGCTTCCATGCGGCCGAGATCGACCTCGTGATCGATGCCGAGCATGGCGAGTCGGGACCCCGCCGACGATGCGGTCAACGACGATGACGGTCCCGCCGTTAGCCGCCTTGGCGACTTGTGGCTGCTGGGTGATCATCGCATTTTGTGCGGCGATGCCACGCAGGCCGACTCGTACGACCGGCTGATGGCCGGCGAGCAGGCGCTGATGGTGTTTACCGATCCGCCATAAAATGTGCCAATCAACGGCCATGTCTGCGGCCTCGGCTCGGTCAAGCATCGCGAGTTCGCCATGGCCGCGGTCGAGATGAGCCCGCAAGAGTTCACGGCCTTCCTGCGGACCGTGATGGAGCACCTTGTTGCCTACTCGGTCGATGGCTCGATCCATTATCACTTCATGGACTGGCGCCACATCGGCGAGATGCTTGCTGCTGGCGCTGCCGCCTACAGCGAGTTCAAGAACCTGTGTGTTTGGGCCAAGGACAATGGCGGCATGGGCGTCTTTTATCGCTCGTGCCATGAGCTGGCATTTGTGTTCAAATCGGGCACCGCGCCGCACGCCAACAATTTTGGCCTCGGCGAAAGTGGTCGCTATCGGAGTAACGTCCGGGAGTATCGCGGGGTCAATATGCGCAAGACGGGCCGCCTCGACGAGTTGGCACTTCACCCGACGGTCAAGCCGGTGGCGATGGTCGTCGACGCGATCAAGGATGTCTCGGGTCGCGGCGAGATCGTGCTCGACCCGTTCAGCCGATCGGGGACCACGCTGATCGCGGCGCAGAAGACCGCTCGGCGAGCGCGGATGATGGAGCTCGACCCCGTCTATGTCGACCGCGCGGTCCGCCGTTGGCAGCGGTTTGCCAAGGACGACGCGGTGCACGCCGACACCGGGCTGTCGTTCGCTCAGATGGCGAAGCTCAGGGCCGCTGAAGCCCCGGTAACGAGGCGGCCTGATGTCCGCCGAATGCAACGATGTCGGCGAGGTCGGCTATGCTATTATTTCATCAGATGATCAGAGAGCCGGTGACTTTTGGCATTTTTTCGTTTTCGAGCATGAAGTTACGAGGCAAAGACGCGGTCCGGCAGTTTGCCAGCACGCGACTTGTCGCAGAACACTGACTGCTGCATCCTTTGCGTCATCAGTCGAAAAGACGGGTTAGCTGGGGGTGGGCATGCACATATTAGTTCGGTCCGGCGATTTGCGCCGACATCGGTCACGTCTTGTCGTCCTTGCCGGGCTGCTTTGCGGCGCGATGCCTGCCGACACTTGGGACCATGCATTTCGATGACACGCGCTATCCTCGAACCGGCGCGCAGCGTCGACGTTGTTCACGAGACCGAAGTGCTCGTGGTCGGGTCGGGTCCCGGTGGTCTTGCCGCAGCACTCGCGTCGGCGCGGGCGGGGACGCAGACGGCGCTGCTCGAACGATACGGTTGCTTCGGCGGCAACATTACTCAGGTCGGCGTTGAGGGCTTCGCATGGTATCGGCACCCAGCGACCATCGACAGCGAGGGGATCGGACGCGAGTTCGAGGATCGGGCAAAAGCCATGGGAGCGGCGTTGCCCGAACCGCAATCGATCAGCCATGCGCTCGACGCCGAGGCGTTC
>JANMWM010000308.1:0-2949 GCA_031394005.1 Sphingomonas sp. | reverse complement strand
TCCCCCCCAGCCGGGCCAGGGCAGCGATGATCGAGGCGGTCGAGTTCGCCGTCGCTCGGGCTTACTGACGAGACCGCGCATGGTTCGCTCGACCGACTGCCCCAAATGCCAGGGCAAGACGACCGGAGGCGTGATCGTCGACAATGGTCATCGCGCTGCGACGGTCAGCCAGTGGCAGTCGGGCCGCGATCATGTCGCGTTTGGTTGGGCTCAAAATCCGCGCAAAGGAGCTGATCCCGGTTTCCTCGAAATCTACGCCCGGCCGGTGTGACGTCGTCCGTCAAAAGCCAACACTGCATTTTCCACGCGACGCGATCCATGTTAGCCTCCGTCCCGGGCAATCGGGGGGCTACACTTGGCCAGCGCTGCGACACTCACACTAGATCCAGGCGACTTGCTGGTCGAGGCCGCACCCGTCGGGCTGACCCGCTCGGGCGCGGCTCGACGCGATCGATATGCTGCGCGGGCTGGTCATCGCGGTGATGTTGCTCGACCATGTGCGTGACTATTTTCACGTCGATGCCAATAATTTCGATCCGGTCGACCCGCTGAAATCCAATCCTTTGCTGTTCGCGACGCGCTGGGTGAGCATCTGTGCGCGCCGACCTTTGTGTTCCTTGCCGGGGTGTCGATCCTGTTCCAGAAGGCTAAAGGCAAGTCCCCCGCCGCGCTCAGCCGTTTTCTCCCCACCCGCGGGCTGTGGCTGACCTTCCTCGAGGCGACGGTGTTCAGCTTCGGCTTCAACTTCGGCGAGCCGTTCGTCTTCCTCCAGACGATCTGGTCGATCGGCATGGGGATGGTGTGCATCAGCCTGATCTCGGGCTTCTCGCCGCGCACGGTACTCGTGCTGGGGGTCGCGCTGCTCGCCCTTTGCCCGCTCGCCGTCCCGCTGACCACCGGGGCAAACGGCGCGCTCGGCGTCATCCGGACGCTGTCAATTGCGCCGGGGATCATCCCGGGGACGCCGATCCTCGCCTTTTACGCCTTCGTCCCGTGGCTGAGCGTGATGTGTCTCGGCTTCGGGCTCGGCCCGATCTACCGGCTTCCCACCGCCGAACGGTCGCGCATCCTGCTGCCGCTCGCGCTCGGGCTGCGGCACCCAGACCCTGCTGTCGTTCATGGCGATATCGAAATATCCGCCCTCGCCCGACTATGTCTGCGCGACGCTCGGCGTGTCGATCCTGATCTTCCTCGCGCTCGGCCATCTGCGCGGCTGGCTGGCGCGGCAATTGCTCGACTTCGGCCGGACGCCGTTGTTCACCTATGTCGTCCACATCTAGATCGCGCACAGCCTGATGCTTGCCGCGGAAATTGCGCTCGGGACGCCCCAGGCCGCGATCTTGGTCGTGGCCGGCACCCCCCGGCAGCCCGCCGATCCCATGGGGCTTCCCGCTGGGAGTTGTCTATGCCTTGTGGCTGCTCGTGTTGGTGCTGCTGATCCTGCTGTCGCACTGGTTCGCCGGGATCAAGCACCGCCGCCGCGACTGGTGGTTGTCCGATCTCTGAGGCTTTGCCCGGGCTCGCCAGAGCTGCCATGACACGCGCCATGACACCCGCGCTCCCGATCGACGCCGTCTTGCCCGACCTGCTCGCCGCGCTCCGCGACGGGCCGCGAGCGCTGCTGATCGCCCCGACGGGCGCGGGCAAGACGACGCGCGTCGCCCCGGCGCTGCTCGCCGAACTGTGGTGCTCGGGCGCAGTCCTGCTCCTCGTTCCGCGCCGCCTCGCCGCGCGCGCCGCCGCCGAATATATGGCTCGCGCCTTGGGCGAGGAGCCCGGCGCGACGATCGGCTATGCCACCCGCCTCGACAGTCGCGTTGGCAAGGCTAGCCGGGTAATCGTCATGACCCACGGCGTCTTCCTCGCCCGGCTTCAGGCCGATCCCGAACTCGCTGGCGTCTCGGCGGTGCTGTTCGACGAGGTCCATGAGCGCAGTCTCGACAGCGACCTCGCGGTCGCGCTGGCGCTCGACGCGGCAGGCGCACTTCGTCCCGACCTGCGCCTCCTCGCCATGTCCGCCACTCTCGACGGCGAGCGCTTCGCCCGCCTGCTGGGAAACCCGCCGCTGATCGAGAGCGAAGGCCGCAGCTTCCCCCTCACCCTCCACCACATCGGCCGCGACGCGACTGCGGAGATCGAGCCGCAAATGGCCGCCGCGATCCGCCGCGCTTTGGCCGAGCACCCCGGCTCGCTGCTCGCGTTCATTCCCGGGGTCGCCGAGATCGAGCGCACCGCCACCGCGCTCGGCGAGCTTCCGCCCGGCGTCGTCCTTCACCGCCTCCACGGCCAGATCGACCCCGCCGCGCAGCGCACTGCACTCGCCCCGCCCGCCCCCGGAACTCGCAAGCTGGTCTTGGCCAGCGCCATCGCCGAGACCAGCGTCACCCTCGACGATGTCGCCATCGTCGTCGACTCGGGTCTCGCGCGGCGCCCGCGCTATGACCGCAGCGCTGGGCTCACCCGCCTCGTCACCGAGCGCGCCAGCCGCGCCGCCGCTACCCAGCGCGCCGGCCGCGCCGCTCGCCAGCGGCCGGGGGTCGCGATCCGCCTGTGGGAGGAGGCCGCGAACGCCGCGCTGCCCGCGCACGACCCGCCCGAGATCGCCGAGGCCGACCTGTCGAGTTTGCTGCTGGCGTGCCTGCAGTGGGGCGAAGCAGACCCGACGAAGCTCCCCTTCCTCGACCCACCGAGCGCCGCCGGGGTCGCCGAAGCACGCGAGCGATTGCTCGGCCTCGGCGCGATCGAAGACACGGGCGCGCTCACCCCGCACGGCAAGGCAATCGCCAGCCTCCCCCTCGACCCGCGCCTTGCCCACATGCTGATCGAGACGTCGGTCAGGGGCTTCGGTCGCACTGGCGCCGAGGTCGCTGCCCTTCTCGCCGAGCGCGGGTTAGGTGGCAACGACGCGGACCTCGAATTGCGCTGGAAGCGGTGGCAGGGGGATCGAAG
>JANMWM010000297.1:0-5369 GCA_031394005.1 Sphingomonas sp. | reverse complement strand
CGCCTTCAACGCAATCCGTTCCGCCTTGAACACCGTCGCGACGGTATCGATCAGGGCATAGCCGCGCTCGGCCTTGGTCATGACGCCGAGCGAGATGGGCACTACCGCATCGAGCTTGCGAGCGAGCGCGAACAGCGCGGTTGCGTCGCCGTGTTTCAGTTCCAGCTCGACTTCGCAGATCGGTGAGCGGCGATCCTCCGCCACGACCACCTCACCCCGGTCGATGACGAACTCGATGGTCGCATCACCTTCGTGGACATTCCACGCGCTTCGCTCGACATGAACTTCGAAGACGGGTGCAAGCTCGGCGACCCGCTCGCCGAGGAGCGCCTGGATTGGCGTGGTGTCGTCGACGATCGGCACATCGTCGGGCGCCTCCCGTTCCCATTCCGGACGGTCGAACAGGCCAACCGCGTTGGCGCCGTGGCTCTTGACCGTTTGGATCCTCTGGAGACCCGAACGGCGGATCCGCAAAGATAGCCCAGCCTTGCGCAGAAAGTGATCGGGCGTGTCGAAGTAGATCGACCGTTGCCGCGCTTTATTCGGCACGGCCCCAAGCGAGGCCCAAACTGCCAAGCCATCGGCGTCCTCTTGCTTAAGTACGAGTTTGAGTTCGATTTCGTTGGGCATTGTGTTCTCTGGACGACCCCATGTAATAATAGGTTCTTTTGGACCGAATTATACCTCGTTGGCCTCATTGGTGCGCTGAAAAGCCGCGAATCCGCGCGGCAATATGCGTCATCACCTTAGAATAAATTCGTCGAGCGAGCCGATTATCCAAACGCTCCGGCCCTGCAAGAGCCGGAGCGCCTCAGGATCAAACCATACCTACATGGCGTGCTTCATCGTCTTCCAATGCTTCATCATACCGCGGCACTGATGGCTCTTCATCATGCGTGAGTGCGACATCTTGTGGCACGCGGCGATGGTTTTCTTGGACATGCCCGCATGGTTCATCGGCATCATGTGCGACTTGCTGCCCATGTCCTTGTTCGTCATGCCCTTGTCCATCGAGCCGCTGCTCATGCCGCCCATGCCATTGCCCATGGTGTTCGTCATCTGAGCCATGGCCGGCGTCGCGAAGAGACCGAATGCGGCAACGGCCGCTAGGATCTTGATACTGTTCATGTGTCATCTCCTGGATCCGCATTCTTGATATCCTGCGAGAAGCGGGCACTCGGAGGAATCTTTGGAAGGTCAGTGCCAATCATAGTTTGACCGTGTTGAGCCGCAGCGCGTTGAGCACCACGGTGAACGACGACAGCGCCATCGCTGCGCCAGCCAGCATCGGCGAGAGTAGGATGCCGGCGACCGGGTAAAGCACGCCTGCCGCGACGGGTACGCCAATCCCGTTGAAGAGGAATGAGAAGAACAGGTTCTGGCGGATGTTGCGCATCGTCGCGTGCGCCAGCTTTCGGGCTCGGACGATCGCCGAAAGATCGCCGCGGGTGAGCGTCATGCCGGCGCTCTCGATCGCGACATCGGTCCCTGTGCCCATGGCCAGACCGACATCGGCGGCTGCAAGCGCCGGGGCGTCGTTGATGCCGTCGCCAGCCATCGCGACCTTTCCGCCGTTCGCCTTCAACTCGTTGACGATCCGCGCCTTGTCCACGGGCTTGAGGTCGGCGCGGACCTCATCGAGTCCTCCGACCGCGCGCGCCACGGCGTCGGCGGTCGTTTGGTTGTCGCCAGTCAGCATGACCACGCGCAGGCCCTCGCGGCGCAGTTGGGCAATTGCGTCGCCAGCGTTAACACGGACCGGGTCGGCGACCGCGAGTAGGCCGGCAAGCTTACCGTCGACCGCGATCAGCATGACTCCGGCCCCATCGCGGCGATGCTGCTCTGCAGCCTCGTCGAGCGGGGCGGGATCGGCGCCGACTTGGCTCATTTGCGCGGCATTGCCGACCGCGACGCTGCGCCCGTCGACCATCGCGGTGACGCCCAGACCGGTCTGCGAGGCGAAGTCGGTGACAGTGCCGAGCTTAAGCGCCTTGTGTTTTGCCGCCACTGCAATTGCATGGGCGAGAGGGTGCTCGGACGAGGCTTCGACGGCCGCGGCAAGCGCCAGCAGTTCGTCCTCCTCAATCGGCCCGCAGGTCTCGACTGCGATCAGCTTGGGCTTGCCCTCGGTCAGCGTTCCGGTCTTGTCGATGACCAACGTGTCGATCTTCTCGAACGCCTGCAGGCTCTCGGCGTTCTTGACCAGCACGCCAGCCCGCGCGCCGCGACCGGTGCCGACCATGATCGACATCGGCGTCGCAAGACCCAGCGCGCAGGGGCAGGCGATGACCAACACCGCAATCGCGTTGAGCAACGCATGGCCCATGGGCGGTTCGGGGCCGACCAGCGACCAGACGATGAAGGTCGCAACTGAAATCAGCACGACGAGCGGCACGAACCAGCCCGAGACACGATCGGCGACCGCCTGGATTGGCGCTCGGCTGCGCTGGGCGTCGGCGACCATCCGCACGATCCGCGCGAGCATCGTGTCCGCGCCAACCGCGCGCGCTTCCATGACCAGGCTGCCGGTGCCGTTGACCGTCCCGCCGGTGACTTGGGCGTCGGCCTCCTTGAGCACCGGTGCCGGCTCGCCGGTCAGCATCGACTCGTCGACCGGGGAACGGCCCTCGACGACCACGCCGTCGACCGGAATCGCCTCGCCAGGCCGGATACGCAATCGATCGCCCGTCGCGACAAGTGCGAGCGCGATCTCTTCCTCCGCGCCATCGGCACCAATCCGGCGCGCGGTCTTCGGCGCAAGGTCTAGCAGCGCGCGAATCGCGCGGCCGGTCGCCGCCCGGGCACGCAATTCGAGCACCTGGCCGAGGAGGACGAGCGTCACCACGACGGCGGCGGCCTCGTAATAGACGGGCACCACCCCGCCCATGCGGAATGCCGCCGGGAAGGCACCAGGGGCCACCGTCGCGAACAGGCTGTAGAGAAATGCGGCGCCTACCCCGAGCGAGATCAGGGTGAACATGTTGAGGTGCCGCGTGACGACCGAGCGCCAGCCGCGGACGAAGAACGGCGCTCCCGCCCATACCACCACCGGCGCCGCAAGCGCGAGCTGCACCCAAGGCGACGCGGTCGGGCTGACCAGCTGATAGCGGAACAGTTCGGCGAACATCGACACGGCCAGCAACGGGATCGTCAGCGCCGTCGCGATCCACATCCGGCGGGTGAAGTCGACCAGCTCGGGATTGGGCGCGTCGTCGAGCGACGGCTTCTCGGGCTCCAGCGCCATCCCGCAGATCGGGCACGTCCCCGGCCCCTCCTGGCGGATCTGGGGATGCATTGGGCAGGTCCAGATGGCACCGGGCGTGGCTTTGGGTCCACGCTTCGGTTCGGCATCGAGATAGGCGGAGGGATTGGCAACGAACTTCGTCCTACACCCCGCGCTGCAGAAGTGATAGGCATGGCCCGCATGGTCGGCATGATGCTGGGTCGTCGCGGGATCGACGGTCATCCCGCAGACGGGGTCCTTCACGAACGCCGCGCCAACGGAGGGCTTGTTGGCGGAGCAGCACCCGACGGCGTCGGCATGAACATGGGCTTCCTTGACCGGCGTAACGGCTTCATCCGACGAGGCGGGTGCACAGCAAGACGCCGCTGCCTTCGTGTCGACGACGGCAATCTCCGCCTCGCGCGCACTTGAGCATCCGCATCCAGATTTGGGAACGGCGGGTTCAGGATCGTCCATGACGCTAGTCTCCATCGACCCAAAAAATCATTCCCGGCACGGAGCGGAGGTCAGGATCCGCGTGCCAGTCGTCATTATGATTTACACCGTGTGAGTTCATTGCCCTCGAAAACAGTTGAAAGGGAGCGAGCCAATCAATGCCATCATGACGATTACTTGGCATTAACGCTCACCTCGCCCTCAAGACCCCAGAACACGAAGAAAATTGCAACGCCGCCCGGAACTTAGTTCGATGCAGATGCCCAGCTGGGGCTTATCCGGCGTCCCCACGCCCATCGGTATGGACGGCACCATCGAGCGCCGATGGGGACGCCGGATCAGCGCACGTGGTATATATCGGGACCCGGTACGCTCCAGTCACGGCCATTTCGTCAAAGCCAGCGGACTGCGCTGGTTGAGTTTCATGGTGCTCACTCCGGTGTCATGGACCGGCTTGATCAAGGCCTTGCCGGTCCTGACGCTGCTCGCCCCTTCAGAGCAATCCAACCTTCAACGCGATGACATGTCGCGTCGGGAGACCCTCTGCTCGGAAGGTATTTTCGCCGTCTCGTGCTCTCAATAATCAACCCCGCCAGTAAGTCGCGGCTCTCAACTCGGGCGGCTCGTCAGCCCAGCTGCGGCACGAAGCTCGTCACCATCTAACAGGTTGCCATCTAGCACGACCTTGTCGACTTGGCGGAGCCTGGAGAGGCTCTGTTCGACGTCGCCGTTGATCAAGATCAGGTCAGCATTCTTCCCGGGGGCAATCGACCCAACATGGTCAACCATGCCGGTCATCCGCGCCGGGATGATGGTCGCGGTCTGGAGCGCCTCCGCGTTTGTTAGTCCGGCCTGCTGGTAAAGCTCAAGCTCGCGCACCAGCTCAAGGCCGGAACCGTCCGTCCCGGCGACGATCCGCACCCCAGCTTTATGCAGCCGCCCAACCAGTCCGACCATCTTAGCGAAGCTCTTGCGGAAATCGTCGCGCGTCAGACCACCGAACAGAGGATAGCCGGCAATTTTCCAGCCGCGCGCGACCGACGGCGGAGAGATCTCGGCGAATGGCGCATATTCCGGTGAAATGGTGCTACCATCGGACGTCATCAGCGGTTCCCACACGGTCAGCGTCGGATCGACGATAGTGCCCCGCTTCGATAGCTCGGCGTAGAACGCCTCCATAGCGGGTGAATCGAGGTCGACATCCTTGCTATATTTGGCCGGCCCCTCGAGCCGTGCGGCGGTATTGGATTTGTCTACCACTTCCTGAGGCATGGCCTGCATCATGATGAAGTTGATGTGGGTGACCTCGTCGTAGCCAGCGCGGACTGCGTCAAGCGGGCGCATTCCGGCGGGGATGTGGCCGTGGACGTGCAAACCTAGTCGGTGCGCCTCAGCAGCGGCGGGCGCGATCCAGGCAGGGCTCATCGAGGTGTAGAATTTGGCGCCCCACAACCCGGCTGCCTTAATCTTGTCGACCGCTGCGATTGCTTCGGCGGCCGAGATGACGGTTAGTGCGCCCTGGGCAGCGAGAGGGTTCTTACGGTCAATGATCACCGAGATCTTGCCGTCCGGCGCGAGCAGGTCGCCGGCCGCGCGGCGTCGGTAGATGCTCAATGCATCAACTATCAGCGAGCCGGGGCTGCGATAATTGGTCATCCCGGTCGCCACGTTCTGAAGTAGATTCCAGTCG
>JANMWM010000270.1:0-2939 GCA_031394005.1 Sphingomonas sp. | reverse complement strand
AGGACGAGAACGACCTTCTCGACAGCAGCGACGCGCGCGCAGCCAACAGCCGCCTGTCGTGCCAGATCCCGGTTGGCCCCGGTCTCGAAGGCCTGCGCGCCACCATCGCGCCCGAAGACTAGGCGTTATGTAAGAGAGCGGCGCCGGCCCGTAAAATTAGGCCGCGGCGCTGCTCGACTGCTTCGGCGAGCCGGTTCATCAGCGCAACACTGTCATCCCAGCCGATGCACCCGTCGGTAATGCTCTGCCCGTAAGTCAGTGCTTGCCCGGCGACGAGCGCCTGCTTGCCCGCGACCAGATTGCTTTCGATCATCAGCCCGAACACCCGCCGCTCGCCCGCGGCGACCTGCGCCCCGACATCGGCGATCACCAGCCTCTGGTTGGCCGGGTCCTTGCTGCTGTTGCCATGGCTCGCGTCGACCATGATCCGGCACTCAGCCCCCACCTTGTCGGCCTCGGCGCAAGCCGCCGCGATGCTGTCTGCATTGTAATTGGGCTTCTTCCCGCCGCGCAGGATGACGTGGCAATCCTCATTGCCGGTGGTCGACACGATCGCCGAATGACCGCCCTTGGTCACCGACAGGAAATGGTGCGGTTGCGACGCCGCCGCGACCGCGTCTAGCGCGATCTTCAGATTTCCGTCGGTGCCGTTCTTGAACCCGACCGCGCACGACAGTCCCGAGGCCAGCTCGCGGTGCACCTGCGACTCGGTCGTCCGCGCCCCGATCGCCCCCCACGACACCAGGTCCGCCAGATATTGCGGTGTGATCATGTCGAGATATTCGGTCCCTGCCGGAAGCCCCATCTCGTTGATGCCGAGCAGCAGTTCGCGCGCGGTACGGAGACCGCGGTTGATGTCGAACGTCCCGTCGAGCCCGGGGTCGTTGATCAGCCCCTTCCACCCCACCGTCGTCCGGGGCTTCTCGAAATAGACCCGCATGACGATCTCGAGCGTGCCGGACAGCCGCTTGCGCTCGGCCGCCAGCCGCTCCGCATAGTTCAGCGCCGCCGCCGGATCGTGGATCGAACACGGCCCGACGACGAGCAGCAGCCGGTCGTCGCGCCTTGCCAGTATTTCGTGGATCGCGCGCCGCGCCGCGACGACCGTGTCGCTCGCCTTGTCGCTCAGCGCATAATCGCGCAGTAGGTGTGACGGAGGGGACAGTTCCTTGATTCCGGCGATGCGGACGTCATCGATTTTCGGCGGCATGTCACTCTCGGAGTTGGAACGCCCGCAAACGGGATCCCATATCCGCTAGCAGCGCCGAGCGTGCTTGTCGCTACTTGTCGCGCACGATCGCCGCGAAAACCCTCATGCCGCGGCGGCGACGTCGACCTTTTCGACCCATTCGGGCCAGAAGATCGGCTCGCGGTTCGACCAGCCCGGCGCGGTCGCCGCACTCTCGCTGATCGATTGGAGCAGCAGCCGACGGCGATCGGGGTGCAGGTGCGGCAAGGCCGAGGCCGCACAGAACGCTGCCGGCAACCACGGCCGCGCCCCCGCCCCGAGCAACCGCTCGTAGAGGAAGCGATAGGCGGCGAAGCTGGGCAACCGGTCCTGGCCAAGGTCGAAGGCGACGAGCGTGACCAGCGTCCCGAGAAACGGCTCGATCATGTCCAGACCGCTGTCGTCGGGAACATTGTGACGCAGATGATCGAGCTGCTTGTAAAACCGCGCCTGGGCCCGGATCGAGGCGGTCTCGCCCTCGTCACGCGACCAGGTGTCTATCGGGTTCGAGCGGCCGTAGGCGACATCGAGCGAGCGGCGGATGTAACGCTGGGTCGCCTTCGGGAAGCCGGCGAACTCCTTCATTTCCAAAAGGAGCAACACGCCCCCGCTTGGCTGACTGGTCCTCGTGCTCATCAACCGGCTCCTTGTCTACCGGTGAAGCATGCGGCCAGCACAGTTTCCAATTGCTTAACCACAGGTCCACCCCCCGGTTCACAATGAATCAGAGGCGAGGAGTTGCCGCAACTTGAATATTTCAATCGTGAGACTTCGCTTCGCGGCGTGGTATTTGCGCCACGCCGCAGAGAGCAGGATTATGCGTCGATTACTCGGGGAAGCCGGACGACGGCACAGGCTCATTGCCGCCCGGCTGGGTCGCCGATAGTGGGTCCGAGGCGTCCATCGATTGGTCCGATCCGACGTCAACTTGCGCCTGCTTGTCCCCCGGATCCTTCTTGAGCTTCAATTCGAGCTCGCGTTCGGGATCCCCCGACAGGGTCGGCGCGGGAGGCGCGGCTTGGCCGGCCTGGTCCGCATGCTTGATGTCTTCGGTCATTTGCCCATCTCTTTTTGCCAACTACTATCTCCTTTTGCCTACGAAACGAGCCACAGCCCGCCGCCGTTCCGTCACCCGGACCGAGATTGTTCGACCGGTGCACCTCCTCCTTCGGCCAAGCGCAGGGGGTCGCTCGACACGCCGTCGCCAAACGATCAGACTGCGCCGCCATGGATGCGATCACTTCCCAAACCGCCCTCAATGTCTCCGCCGCCCCCACCTTGCGGAATTCGCCGGGCAAATCCGCGCTCGCCGACTGGGGACTCGCCGCCAAGTCGATCTTCGCGTTCTGGCTCGTCTACGGCTTGACCGTCGTCGCCCGCGCGCTGCTCGGCGGCGATGCGGTCGGCGTGATCCAGAACCGCGCCGTCACCATCCTCAGCGGGGTCGTCCTGACCTTTGCCATCTATTTCGCCATTGCGCTGCTCGGCCGCCGCACCAGCCTGCGCGGCCGGGTCACCATCGCCATCGGCGCCTCGGTCCTCGCCGCGCTTGCCCAGGCGGCGGTGCTGTTGGTGTCCGACTCGCGCCTCCACGAGCCGCAGGACGAGGTCCGCATCCAGGCGCGCGAAGGCATGGTCATCATCGCGAAGGGCTCGCAGGTCCGCATCGAACGCCACGCCGCCGAACCTCTCGTCTTCACCCTTCCCAAGA
>JANMWM010000227.1:0-2121 GCA_031394005.1 Sphingomonas sp. | reverse complement strand
ATCGAAGTGATTTGGAACCCTACTGCCTGGAGCGCCCGTAGCGCCGACTCGCGGCCTGAGCCGGGGCCCTTGACCTCAACCTCGAGTGTGCGGACGCCATGTTCGGCGGCCTTCTTGCCCGCATCCTCGGCGGCGACCTGGGCGGCATAGGGAGTCGATTTGCGCGACCCCTTGAAGCCCATCGTACCGGCCGACGACCAGGCAATCGCGTTGCCCTGTGCATCCGTGATCGTGATCATGGTGTTGTTAAAAGAAGCGTTCACATGGGCGACGCCCGATGTGATATTTTTGCGTTCGCGGCGGCGAAGGCGCTGCGGTTCACGTGCCATTGTTCGAAATCCTTGAAGTCATGCGAAGAAAGGGCGACCGATTCGGGCCGCGCGACTTACTTCTTCTTGCCGGCGATCGGCTTGGCCTTGCCCTTGCGAGTGCGCGCATTGGTGTGCGTACGCTGACCGCGGACGGGGAGGCCCTTGCGATGACGAAGCCCGCGATAGCATGCGAGGTCCATCAACCGCTTGATATTCATCGCGGTTTGCCGGCGCAGATCGCCCTCGACCGTATGGTCGGCGTCGATCGCCTCGCGGATGTGGAGCACTTCGGAGTCGGTCAGGTCCTGGACCCGCCGCGCTGGCTCAATACCCAGCTTCTTGGTAATCTCGACTGCCCTGGTCCGGCCAATGCCGTGGATGTAGGTCAGCGCGATCTCGACGCGCTTGTTGGTCGGGATGTTGACGCCCGCAATACGTGCCATTGATACACTCTCCTAGCTCCACAGGACGGCGTGGCACGCGCGCCCCATCTCAAAGCGATGAACCTGATCCAATGGAAAAACGGCGCACGCAACGAAGCGCCGCCGACAACCGGTGAAACGGGATGGCGTGCAAATAAGGTTGGAGCCATGCCGAGTCAAGCGCTTGACTTGCATCGCGGCCCTCTCGCGCTAAGCGGGCGGGATGCAGCGCCTGACCCTCGAAACGCCTGTACCCAAAAACCTGCGCGGTGCCATCCTCGCGCTCGGCAATTTCGACGGCTTTCACCTTGGTCATCAGGCGGTGGTCGGTCGCGCGGTCCAGCGCGGCGCGCACGAGCGGCGCCCGGTGATCGTCGCGACCTTCGACCCGCACCCGGTGCGCCATTTCCGGCCCGAGACACCGCCGTTCCGCCTAACCAGCCTCGGCGAGCGCCAGCGATTGTTCGCGCGGGCCGGGGCCGACGCGATGCTGGTGTTCGGCTTCGACAGCAAGCTGGCGGCGACCAGCGCCGAGGAGTTCGTCGGCAGCTTGCTCGCCGAGCGAATCGGCGCGGCGGGGGTCGTGACGGGCGAGGACTTTACATTCGGTGCGAAACGGGCCGGCAATGCTGCGGTGCTGGGCGAGCTTGGCGCACGCTTCGGGATCGCGGCCGAGACGGTGCCGCCGGTGTTCCTCGACGGCGAGCCGGTTTCATCGAGCCGAATCCGCGACGCGCTGGTCGCCGGCGATCCAGGGTCGGCCACCCGCCTCCTCACCCGCCCATTCGCGATCGAAGGCATAGTGGTGCACGGCGACAAGCGCGGGCGGACGCTCGGCTATCCGACCGCCAACCTCAAACTGGGGACCTATCTTCGCCCGCGCTACGGGATTTACGCGGTGCGCGTGCGGCTCGACGACGGCAGCGAGCATGATGGCGTCGCCAGCCTTGGCATCCGCCCGACCTTCGACCCGCCGGTCGAGCTGCTCGAAACGATGATCTTCGACTGGTCAGGCGATCTCTACGACCGCATGATCGAGGTCGCGCTGGTCGACTTCATCCGCCCCGAGGCGAGGTTCGAGGACATGGACGCGCTGGTAACGCAGATGGACGCGGACTCCGCGGCGGCCCGCGCTCTGCTCGGCTGACTGTTCCCATTCGCGCACACCCCCGCTAGAGCCGCGTCTAATGTCCGACACACCCGAACAGCCCGCCGTTTCCGACAAGCAGGATTGGCGCTCGACTGTATTCCTGCCGAAGACCGACTTTCCGATGAAGGCCGGGCTGCCGCAGAAGGAGCCGGCGATTCTTGCCAAGTGGCAGGCCGACGGCGCTTATCAGCAGTTGCGCGACGCGCGAGCGGGGGCGGAGAAGTTCATCCTCCACGAC
>JANMWM010000208.1:0-4684 GCA_031394005.1 Sphingomonas sp. | reverse complement strand
CGAATTAAAGTCCGGCACCCTGGCCGGAATCATCCGGCAATCGGACTTGACCAGAGTTGAGTTTCTGAGCGCCGCCCAATGAGTACTGACTCCGCGCGCATCACTACCGCCGAACGCCAGTCCGAGGACGTCGACGCCGCGCTGCGCCCCAAGACCCTCGACGAATTCGTCGGCCAGCAGGGCGCGCGCGAAAACCTCCGCATCTTCGTCAACGCCGCGAAAGCCCGCGGCGAGGCGCTCGACCATGTCTTGTTCTTCGGCCCCCCCGGGCTCGGCAAGACCACGCTCGCCGGCATCCTCGCGCGCGAAATGGGGGTCGGCTTCCGCGCCACCTCGGGCCCGGTTATCGCTAAATCGGGCGACCTTGCCGCGCTGCTCACCAACCTAGAGGACGGCGACGTGCTGTTCATCGACGAGATTCACCGCCTCGCCCCCGCCATCGAGGAAATCCTCTACCCGGCGATGGAGGATCGCGCGCTCGACCTGATGATCGGCGAAGGTCCGTCCGCGCGCAGCGTTCGCATCGACCTCCCCCGCTTCACCCTGGTGGGCGCGACCACTCGCCAAGGCCTGCTCACCACCCCCTTGCGCGATCGCTTCGGCATCCCGATCCGCCTCAACTTCTACACCGTGGCCGAGCTCGAACAGGTCGTCCGCCGCGCCGCCCGCCTTCTCGCCGCCGATCTCACTCAGGACGGCGCGCACGAGATTGCCCGCCGCAGCCGTGGCACCCCGCGCATCGCCGGCCGCCTGCTGCGACGGGTGCGCGATTTCGCCCATGCCGCGGGCAATGCCGCGATCGACGCCGCCGCTGCCGACCGCGCGCTGACCCGGCTCGAGATCGACGCGCTCGGCCTCGACGCGATGGACCGCCGCTACCTCACCATGATCGCCGACCTCTACAACGGCGGCCCGGTCGGGGTCGAAACGCTCGCCGCCGGTTTGTCGGAGCCACGTGACACGATCGAGGACGTCATCGAGCCTTACCTCATCCAGCTCGGCCTGATCGCCCGCACCGCACGCGGTCGCTGCCTCAACGGTCGCGGCTGGAGCCACCTCGGCCTCGCCCCGCCGCCGAGTGCACAAACCACCCTGTTCGACGTGGAGTAATCATGCGTTTTCTATTGCTTGCCGCCGCCGCCGCTTTCTCGACCAGCTCCGCTGCCGCCACCGCCCAGCCCGCCGCCGCCCAGCCGGCCCTGACTGCGGTCGACTACACGCAGGACAGTAATTGGCTGTGCCTTCCCGGCCGCAAGGACATCTGCACCGCTCTCCTCGCCACGACCGATCTCCCAGCTACTGGCTATGCCGCGCGCACCGTCGCGACCCCCGCCGCCAATCCCTCGATCGACTGCTTCTACGTCTACCCCACTGTCAGTCACGACCCGGGCCTAAACAGCGACCTGACCGTCTCGGACGGCGAGGAAAAGCTCGCCGCACAAAATCAGTTCGCCCGCTTCGGCGGCGTCTGTCGGACCTTCGCCCCAATCTACCGCCAGATGACCACCGGCGCGATCGCCGCTGTGCTCACCGGCGGCGACGTCGCCCAGGCTGCGCGCATCGCCTACGGCGACGTCTCGCGCGCCTGGCACCAGTTCCTCGCCACCCGCAACGACAACCGCCCGTTCGTCCTCATCGGCCACAGCCAGGGCTCGCTGATGCTCCAGCAACTGCTCGCCAACGAGATCGAGGGCCGCCCCGAGGCCAAACGGATGCTCCTCGCCATCATCCCCGGCTACAACGTCCTCGTCCCGCAAGGAAAACTAGTCGGCGGCACCTTCAAGTCGTCTCCCTTGTGCAGCCGCAAGGCCGAGACCGGCTGCGTCCTCGCGTGGTCGAGCTACCGTATCGCCAACCAGCCCCCCAAAGGCGCGTTGTTCGGTTACGCCGCCAATCCCGGAATGACTGTCGCCTGCACCAACCCAGCAAGCCCCGGCGCGACCGACTGGCGCCGCCTCGACAGCTACTGGAACGGTCGCGGATGGGCCTCGACCCCCGGCGGCCCGGTCGCATGGTCATCCGAAGGCCCGCCCCCGACGCCCTTCCTCCACACTGCCGACCTTGTCTCCGCCCGCTGCGTCAACGATGGCCCGCGCGGCTACCTGTCGATCCGTACCGAAACCGCCCCGGGCCAGCGCCGCACTGACCGGATCGGCGGCGAAGTCGGCATGATGGGCTTCTTCCTCCCCGGCTGGGGAATGCACCTCAACGACGTCAGCGAAGCCCAAGGCGACCTGATCGCCCGCATACGCGAGGTCACCCCGCGATCCGGAACAACGTCTCGACCGTGACCCCCAGCGCCCGCGCCAGCTTGATCGCCAGCGTTGCAGAAGGCGTGAACACCCCATTCTCGACCGTGTTGACCGTCTTGCGCGTGACTCCGACCCGCTCGGCGAGCTCGGCCTGAGTCAGCCCAGCCGCCGTTCGCCGTTCCTTGATCTCGTTGACCAGCCGTTCAGCCACGATGGTCGCGCCGTTCCAGCATCGCGAACCGAATGAGCGCTGCGGCAAGGCCGAGTGAGACGATGAGATGGATCACCTCGCGTGCGCTCATCGGTTCGAACTGGTCGATGAAATAAAGGATGATGCCGCCGATCATCGCGACCACAAACCCCGCCTGCAGCCCCGCCGAGCGATTGGCGCGCGTGCCCTCATCGTCGATCAACGCGCGCACTTCGGTCCTGCGAAACCAGAAGCCCTTGGTCGTCAGCAGAGCGAGCAGCAACCCCGACATGACCACCCAACTGCCAACCTTGACATGGTCGACCCCTCGCGCCGCATGGTCGCTAAAATAGGCCACTTGCTGGCTGAGATAGATCAATGCGACGACCAGCAATAAGCGCGCCGTGCGCTTGCTCAGATGGTCGGCGAGCTCACCATTACTCTGGATCATCCCTTGTCTTCCTGTAACCTGAAGGTGACAAGTAACGCGAAGGTTACATTGCTGTCAAGCGGGGTTGCTCCGGTGACTCCGCCGGGGGTAAGGCCTTGCCCATGGCAGGATCCCACCTCGACCAGCCCTATCGCGGCGGATTCATCGGGCCAGAACACCACTTCGCGCTGACGGTCTATTTCGAGGACACCGACACCGCCGGCGTGGTCTACTACGCCAACTATCTGAAATACATGGAGCGCGCCCGCTCTGACATGCTGCGCGCCGCCGGGATCGACCAGCGCGCCGCAATCGACGACGGCATCGGGGTTTATGCGGTCGCCGAGGCCAATATCCGCTATCTTCGTCCGGCCAAGCTCGGCGACGACCTTCGGATCGTCTCGACCCTCGCCCATGTCCGCGCGGCCAGTGTTCATATTCATCAGACGGTCATGCGCGGACCTGAAATAATCGCCGAGGCACGGATTGCCGCCGCTTTCCTCAACCCCGACGGCCGACCGATGCGCCAGCCGCGCGAGTGGGTCGAGCGGTTCAACGCCATCAACGCTCAAGGAAACTAATGCCACCCGTAGTCGCCAGCACCGACCTCATGTCGCCCCTCACCCTGTTTCTCCACGCCGACATCGTCGTGAAGCTGGTCATGCTCGGCCTTCTCGCCGCGAGCATCTGGACGTGGGGCATCATCTTCACCCACGCGACCCGACTGCGCCGCCTCAACAAGGCCGCGGCTGCGTATGAGCGCGACTTCTGGGCAAGCGACGACATCGACGCGTTCGCCGAAAAGCGCGGCTCCGAAAAAATTCCAAGCGCCGCGATCGTTACCGCCGGGCTCGAGGAATGGCGCCGCTCCGCCCGCCTCCGCAACGCCGACCGCTCGGGCACCCGCGAGCGCCTTTCGGGCGCCATGAACAACGCCATCGCGACCGAGCTCGACCGCCTCTCCGACCGCCTCAACATCCTCGCCACGGTCGGCGCGGTCGCCCCCTTCGTCGGTCTGTTCGGCACCGTCTGGGGCATCATGCGCAGCTTCACCGCCATCGCCGGCGCCAACAACACCAGCTTGGCGGTCGTCGCCCCGGGGATCGCCGAAGCCCTGTTCGCCACCGCCATCGGCCTGTTCGCCGCGATCCCCGCAGTGATCGGCTACAACCGCCTGACCCACGGCTTGGACCGCCTCGAAGCCCGCCTCGGCCGCTTCGCCGACCACTTCCATGCGACGCTCAGCCGCGAGCTGGAAGCCGCCTGATGGGCGCCAGCCTCCAGTCGCGCCGACGCAGAAATCGTCGAGCCCCGATGGCCGAGATCAACGTCACCCCCTTGGTCGACGTGATGCTCGTCCTCCTCATCATCTTCATGGTCACCGCCCCGCTGCTGGCAGCAGGCGTCCCGGTCGACCTGCCCCAGAACCGCGCCGCGCCGCTCGACCAGCAGGTGAAACCCGTCCAGCTGTCGATCGACAAGGGCGGCGCGATCTTCATCGACGACGCCCCGGTTAGCGCCAACGCCCTCACCGCGAGGCTCGCCGCCATCGCCGCCCAGCCCGCCCCTGCCGAGGGTCGCCGCATCTACCTGCGCGCCGATCGCAGCCTCGACTATGGCCGCGTGATGAAGGTCATGGGCGAACTCAACCACGCCGGGCTAAACCGCGTCGCGTTGGTCTCGGTCGGCGAAGACTCCCCTTCTGCGCGCCCCCCGCAATGACCGTCGACCGCGCCGAGCTGGCCGCGACCGGCCCCGCCCCGGCCTTCCATGCCGCGCTGACCGCTGCGATCTCGTTCACCCAGGCGCACC
>JANMWM010000191.1:0-12659 GCA_031394005.1 Sphingomonas sp. | reverse complement strand
GTTCATGTCGAGCCGGATGCCGACCCCGCCCTTCGACGCCATCTCGACACTCGACGAGGTCAGCCCCGCCGCCCCCATGTCCTGGATCGCGACGATCGCGTCCGATGCCATCAACTCGAGACACGCCTCGATGAGAAGCTTCTCGGTGAACGGATCGCCGACCTGCACCGTCGGCCGCTTCTCTTCCGAATCCTCGGAGAAGTCCGCGCTCGCCATCGTCGCGCCGTGGATTCCATCGCGCCCGGTCTTCGACCCGACATAAACGATCGAATTGCCAACGCCCGACGCCGCCGAATAAAAAATCTTGTCCTGTTCGGCGATCCCGACGGTCATCGCGTTAACCAGTATATTGCCGTCATACGCCGCGTCGAAATTGACCTCGCCGCCGACCGTCGGCACCCCCACGCAATTACCATAGCCGCCGATCCCCGCGACCACGCCCGCAAGCAAGTGCCGCGTCTTGGGATGATCGGGCCGCCCGAACCGCAATGCATTGAGGTTCGCGACCGGCCGCGCGCCCATCGTGAACACGTCGCGCAGGATGCCTCCTACCCCGGTCGCCGCGCCTTGATAGGGCTCGATGTACGACGGATGGTTGTGGCTCTCCATCTTGAAGATCGCCGCGAGCTTCACCCCGTTCGCGCCCTCCCCGATGTCGATCACCCCGGCATTCTCGCCCGGCCCGCAGATCACCCATGGCGCGGTCGTCGGCAGCTTCTTCAGATGCACCCGCGACGATTTGTAGCTGCAATGCTCGGACCACATGACCGAGAAGATGCCGAGCTCGAGCAGATTCGGCTTGCGCCCCATCGCGTGCAGCAACCGCTCATATTCGTCAGGGGAAAAGCCGTGCTCGGCGACGATTTCGGGGGTGATGGTCATGACCCGAGCGCTTAGCGCCTTGGCCCGAAAAAACCAGAAGGCTTAGCCTCGCTTGAGCGGGAAGCACAGCAGCACGGTCAGCCCCTCGGGCCGCCAGTCGCGCTCGATCGTCCCACCGAGGTCGGACTTGACGCTCAGCGCAATCATCCGCTGGCCGAACCCGCTACTCGGTCCCTCGGGCTCGCACACCGGCCCGCACTCGACCCAGCGCATCACGATTTCGTCGCCCTCGATTTCCCAGTCGAGCGCGACCTCGCCCTCCTCACCGCACAGCGCGCCATATTTGACCGCGTTGGTGTAGAGTTCGTGCAAAATCATCGACAGGCCAAGCAGTTGTCCCGGCTCGAGCAATAATTCGGGGCCACCGAACCGCGCACGCCCGTCGGCGACATCGGCCCCCAACACCTGCTCGGCCAGCGAGGTCAACGCTACGTCCGATACCGCGCGCCCGACCAGCAGTTGTTGCGCCTTCGCCAGGCTCTGGAGCCGCCCCGAAAACGCTGCGCTGAAACTATCGAGATCGGGCGACACCCGCGCCGTCTGCTGCGCGATCGCGGCGACGACGGTCAGCATATTCTTCACCCGATGCTCGGATTCCTGCATCACCCGCTGCTGCCGCTCGGCCGCCTCGAGCCGGTCCGAAATGTCGCGCAGAAATCCGACGAACAGCCGCGCGCCGAACTGCTCGGTGGCGTTGATCGACAGCTCTGCCGGGACCTCACTGCCGTCGCGGCGACGCGCGGGAACCTCGATCCGCTTGCCCAGCACTGGACCTTCGCCGGACGCGTGATAGTGCGCGAGGCCACGCTCGTGACCGGCGCGGTGGACTGGCGGGACGATCGTCTCGCTCAGCGTGCGCCCGATCACTTCGCCGGCGCTCCAGCCGAAGGTCCGTTCGGCGCCCGAGTTCCAGCCGACGAT
Organism: Sphingomonas sp.; assembly: GCA_031394005.1. Taxonomy (GTDB): domain Bacteria; phylum Pseudomonadota; class Alphaproteobacteria; order Sphingomonadales; family Sphingomonadaceae; genus Sphingomicrobium. Next base: position 10,856 of record JANMWM010000191.1, on the reverse strand, counting down.
CTTGCCGTCATCGTCCATCACCACCACTGCGTCGAGCGCGGTGTCGAGCACGGACTGAAGTCCGGCGTGAAGGGCTCCCCGGGCAATGTTCATTTCGCGTCCATCGCTTATTTTTCGATGGTTTTCCAGTGCTTTCGCGGCAACAGCCGCGCTTATTCCGCCAACCTCGCGAAACGATCGGTCGCGCGCACCAAGCCGTCGAGCACGCCGGGCTCGCTATACATATGGCCGCCATCGGGAATGATGTTGAGCTCGATCTCGGGCCACGCCTTCTTGAGCCTCCATGCCGCGATCGGCGGAGTGCAGCAATCATGCCGCCCCTGGACGATCACCCCCGGAATGCCGCGCAACTTCTCCGCGCCGCGGAGCAACTGCCCTTCCTCGAGCCACCCCTTGTTCGCCATATAATGATTTTCGATCCGCGCGACCGCGATCGCCACCGCCGGGTCGGTGAAATGCTCCTCGGTGTCCTTGCTCGGCAGCAGCGTGACGGTCACCGCCTCCCACTTGCTCCACGCCTTCGCCGCGACCAGCTTCGCCGCCTCGTCGTCCCCGGTCAGCACCCGCTGGTAGGCGGCGACCAGATCGCCCCGCTCCCCCGCCGCGATCGGCGCGACAAACTCGTCCCACCCATCGGGGTACAGCGACGAAGCACCGCCTTCCTTGTACAGCCAGTCGACCTCAAACTGGTCGAACAGGAACACTCCGCGCAGCACCAGCTCGGTCACCTGCTCGGGGTGCGCTTCGGCATAAGCGAGCGCCAGCGTCGATCCCCACGAGCCGCCGAACACCATCCACTGGTCGACCCCAAAGTGCGCCCGCAGCTTCTCGATATCCTCGACCAGATGCCCCGTCGTGTTCGCCTCGAGGCTGGCATAGGGCGTCGACTTGCCCGCCCCGCGCTGGTCGAACACCAATATGCTGTAGCGCTTGGGATCGAACTGCCGCCGATGCGCCGGGCTCGACCCGCCGCCGGGCCCGCCGTGAAGGAACACCACCGGCTTACCGTCGGGATTGCCGCTAAGCTCCCAATACAACCGATGTCCGTCACCGACGTCCAGATGCCCCGTTTCGCGCGGCTCGATCTCGGGATACAGCCCGCGCCGCTCAGTCAAAAGCTGAACTCGTCATAGACCTTCGACACATCCCCGCCCCACGCACCATGATAGCGTTCGAGCAGGCGATCGGCGAAGGTTATCCCGCTCGCCACCACTTCGCGCAAGGGGTCGAGGAAGCCCCCCTCATTGTCGCCAGCGCCGTTCAATGCCGCGCGCTCGCTCAGCCCCGCCGTCGCGATGTCGAGCACCTCGCCCGCCAGCTCGCGCATCGTCCCGCCACCCGGCACCGGCGCTTCCAGCGCCTGCCGAGGCACGGCATGGCGCAACGCCTCGCGCTCCTCGATCGTCCAGTGCTTGACCCGGTCCCACGCCGCGTCGAGCGCGCCGTCGGCATAGAGCAGCCCGACCCACAACGCCGGAAGCGCGCAGATCCGCCCCCACCGCCCGCCATCGGCCCCGCGCATCTCAAGAAAACTCTTCAGCCGGACTTCGGGAAAGGCGGTCGAAAGATGATCGACCCAGTCCGACAGCCGCGGCTTCTCGCCCGGCAGCACGTCCAACTTCCCCTCGGGGAAATCGCGAAAACTTTTCCCCGCTGCGTCGATATATTTCCCGTCGCGAAAGACGAAGTACATCGGCACGTCGAGCGCATAGTCGCAGTAGCGCTCATACCCGAACCCGTCCTCGAACACGAACGGCAGCATCCCCGTTCGATGCGGATCGGTGTCTTCCCAGATATGGCTACGGAACGACTTGAATCCGTTTGGCTTGCCTTCGGTCAGTGGCGAATTGGCGAATAGCGCCGTCGCCACCGGCTGCAGTGCAAGACCCACCCGAAACTTCTTCACCATGTCCGCCTCGCTCGCATAGTCGAGATTGACCTGGATGGTGCAGGTGCGGAGCATCATGTCGAGCCCGAGCGACCCCACGCGCGGCATGTGATTGAGCATGATTGCGTAACGCCCCTTAGGCATCACCGGCAGCTCATCGCGCCGCTTGTCTGGCCACATCCCAAGCCCGAGGAACCCCAAACCGAGCTTGTCCCCCACGGCCTTGACCTGGTCGAGATGCCGCCCCGCTTCGGCGCAAGTCTGGTGCAAGTCGCTGAGCGCAGCGCCCGACAGCTCAAGCTGCCCCGCGGGTTCGAGGCTGATCGTCCCGTCCGTGCCAGCCAGCGCGATGACCTTCCCGCCCTCCTCGACCGGGGTCCAGCCAAACTCGGTCAGCCCCGCGAGCAGATCGCGAATCCCCCCCGGCTCGTCATAGGACGGCGCACGATGATCGGCCGTCCGATAAACGAACTTCTCATGCTCGGTCCCGATCAACCATTTCTCGCGCGGCTTCTCTCCGCCTGAGAACACCGACAAGAGATCGTCCCGCCCCTCGATCAGCGGAGTCTCGGTCATGTTGGTGCGCGTGGTCATGTTGCGCCCCTAGAAGCTGATCGTCGTCAGGGAAAGCGCCAGCGGTTTCCCTGACGGCGTGAATCGGCTTCTCACAATGACCGCCAGTCCCCGGCCAAAGCCATCCATCCCGAAACTGCGGCCAAAGCAGCGGTTTCGGCACGCAATATGCGGGGCCCAAGAGAGACCGCGCGGACATTGGCTTCGGCACAAATCAGGTCGCGCTCCTCGAGCGTAAATCCGCCCTCAGGTCCCGTCAAAATCATCGCCGGCCCGGCCGCAAACGCCGTTGCCAACGCCTCGCCCCCGGTCTCGTCAGCGAAATAGAGCGTCCGCCCCGCTGTCCGCCCCGCCAGCAACTTCGTAAGGCTCACCGGCTCGTCGATCGCGGGCAGCAGCGTGCGCCCACACTGCTCGGCCGCCTCGATCGCGATCGCGCGCAGCCGCTCGCCCTTGACCCGCTCGACCACCGTCCGCGCCGTCACCACCGGCATCAGCCGCGCGACCCCCAGCTCGGTCGCCTTCTCGACCAGCCAGTCGACCGCCGCCCGCTTGACCGGTGCGAAGGCGAGCCACAGGTCTGGCACCGCCTCGACCGGCCGGGTCCGCCGCTCGACGCGCAACCGCATCCGTTTCCGACCTGCTTCGGCGATCGTCGCCAGCCACTCCCCGCTCGCCCCGTCGAACAACAACACCTCACCACCGACCGTGAGCCGCAGCACATTGCCGAGATAATTCGCCTGCGCGGGCTCGAGCTCGACCGCCGCACCGTCAGCCAGCGCCGCCGCGACGAGCAGACGCGGTAAGGATTTCGGGGGCCAGGCGGGCAGGGCAGGCATGGTGCCCGCTTAGCTCGCAACACGCAGCGCGACTATCTTTAACGCCGCTGTGCCCCGTTTACCCCCACTCTGCCCCCCTATGCCGCCACTTTGGCGCCATGACTTGCGCACATCCGGTCGAACCTATGCTAATGTTTCGCGCAATCGCCCGAGGGAGTCTGCGAATCGCGATGACGGACAAAGCCGATTCGATCGAACGCCGCGCCAAGCGCAAGCTATTCCGCGCCGAGATCGAGCTGCGCCGAACGCGCGGCGTGAAATACCATGTGACCGTCCGCGACCTGTCGCCGCAAGGTTGTTCGCTCAACCTTGTCGACCGGGTCGAGCTCGACGAGATCATCTGGATCAAGTTCCTCGGCCTCGAAAGCCCCGAGGCCGACGTCTGCTGGACGAAGGACTTCGTCGCCGGGGTCGAGTTCAAGAAGCCGCTCCATCCCTCGGTGTTCGCCATGATCCTCGACCGGCAAGGCACCTAGTCCGGCAGACGCGCCAGTGGCCGCGCGGAAACGATTGGCCCGTATCGCCAATCCACTGGACATCGCCGCCCGCCGCGCTAGCCCAGCCTCGCCCATCATCGGAGCCTCACGATGCGCCACGACATTTCCGGCACCGTCATGCAGACGCTGTCGATCACACTCAACCCGGGCGAATCTGTCTTCGCCCAGACCCACGGCATGGCGTGGATGACCGACGGCATCGACATGGACACCCACACCGGCGGAGGAATGTTCGCCGGGCTCAAGCGCGCGTTCGGCGGCGGCAGCTTCTTCATCACCGACTATTCGTCGCCGCGTGGGGCGGGCGAGGTCGCCTTCGCACCGCGCTTTCCGGGCCAGATTCTCGCGATGAAGCTCGGCGCGGGCGAATCGCTCGTCTGCCGCAAGGAGACCTTCCTCTGCGCCGAGCAGGGAATAAGCCTCGACATCGTCCTCCAGCAACGCTTCGGCGCAGGTCTGTTCGCGGGCGAAGGCTTCATCCTGCAAAAGGTCACCGGCCCCGGCACCGTGTGGCTCGACCTGTCGGGCGAGGTCATCGAAAAAACCCTCGCCCCCGGCGAGCGACTGCGCGTCCACGCCGGCCATATCGGCGTCCAGGAACCGACGGTCACCACCGACATCCAGATGATCCGCGGCTTTCGCAACATGATCTTCGGCGGCGAGGGCCTGTTCCTCGCCACGCTCACCGGCCCCGGCAAGATCTGGCTCCAGTCGATGCCGATCCTCAACCTCGCCGAGGAAATCGCCCGTCACTTGCCCACCCAGCAGGCCGGCGAAGCCGCCGCCGGCGCGGGCATCGGCCGTCTCGTCGGCGGCGGCGCTGCGGGCGTCGCGATCGGCGGCATCCTCGGCGGGATCCTCGGCAGCGACTGACGTGGCGTCCCCCGCCGCCGACACCGTCCCCGACAGCGAGCGCCGTGGCCTGATCGGCGCGCTTCCCGCCGTCTTGCGCCCTTTCGCTTCGCTGATGCGGCTCGACCGGCCGATCGGATCTTGGCTGCTTTACTGGCCGTGCGCGTGGAGCGTCGCGCTCGCGGGGGTTGGCGGCAAATGGGTGTTGTTCGCCTGGTTCGCGCTCGGCGCGGTGGTGATGCGCTCGGCGGGCTGCGTCTACAACGACATCGTCGACCGCGACCTCGACAAGCAAGTAGAGCGCACTCGCCTCCGCCCCGTTGCCAGCGGCCGCACCTCGCTCCGCGCCGCCTGGACATTGGCCCTCGTGCTGTGTCTCGTCGGCCTGCTCGTCATCCTCCAGCTGACCCGCACCGCGCAGCTCGTCGCCCTCGCCGCGATTCTCCCCGTCGTCGCCTACCCGTATATGAAGCGCATCACCTGGTGGCCTCAGGCGTGGCTTGGCTTTATCTTCTCATGGGGCGCGGTCACCGGATGGCCCGCGGTAACCGGCAGCCTCGCCGCGCCAGCCCTCTGGCTATGGGCCGGAAGCATTGCCTGGGTCATCGGCTACGACACGCTTTACGCGATCCAGGACATCGAAGACGACGCGCTGGTAGGGGTGAAATCCTCCGCCCGCCGCCTCGGTCGTCACGCTGCGCTCGGCGTCGGAATCTCCTACGCGATGGCCCTCGTCGGCTGGAGCCTCGCCATCTGGACCGTCCAGCCCCGCTCGCTCGCCCTGCTCGCGCTCGCCCCCGCCGCGCTCCACCTCGCCGGCCAGGTCGCCCGCGCCGACCCCGCCGACGGCAAGCTCGCCCTCGCCCTGTTCCGCTCGAACCGATTGACCGGCCTGCTCGTCTTCCTCGCCATGCTGACGGTTGGCTTGTCGGCAGCATCCTGACCGCCTAATCGGCCCGCATGCTGTCCCCCGTCCAAGCCCGCGACACCGCCGCCGCCCTCGTCGATAAGGCCCGTAAGGCCGGCGCCGACGCCGCCGACGCGATTTACGTCGGCGGCCGCTCGCAGTCGGTCTCGGTCCGCATGGGCGCGCTCGAGGACGTCGGCGCGTCCGAGGGCGAGGAGATCGGCCTGCGCGTCTTCCGTGGCACCCGCTCGGCCAGCGTCGCCTCCTCGGCGCTCGCCCCAGAAGCGCTCGCCGCTCTGGTCGACCGCGCGCTCGCCATGGCTGCCGAGGCTCCCGAGGACCCCTTCGCCGGCCTCGCCCCCGCCGAACGCCTGCTCCGCGAGGCCCCTGCCGATCTCGCCATCTACGACCCCACCGAAGTCGACCCCGCCGCCTTGAAAGCCCGGGCGCTCGAGGCTGAGGCCGCCGCGCTGGCGGTCCCGCGTGTCACCAACAGCAGCGGCGCGAGCGCCTCGGTCTCCCGCTCGATCCTCGCGCTCGCGACCTCGGCCGGGTTCGTCGCAGCCACTCAGGGCTCGGGCCACTCGACCTCGGCCAGCGTCGTCGCGGGCGACGCTGGCGCGCTTCAGCGCGATTATGATTATGACAGCACGCGTTTTCTCGCCGACCTCGAGGGTGCCACAGCGATCGGCCACCGCGCGGGCACCCGCACTGCCGCCCGCCTCGACCCGGTCAAGTTCGAGTCCGGACGAATCGCCGTCCTGTTCGACCCGCGAGTCGCAACCTCGCTGCTCGGCCATTTCGCCGGCGCAATCAGCGGCGCGAGCATCGCCCGCAAGGCAAGCTTCCTGATGGAGAAGCTCGGCCAGCCCCTCTTCGCCCCCGGCATCACCATCCGCGACGATCCCCATCGCGGGCGCGGCCTGCGCTCGCGCAACTTCGACGGCGAGGGCCTCCCCACCTCGCCGCGCAACCTGATCGACGACGGTATCCTTACCACTTGGCTCGCCGACAGCGCCGCCGCTCGCCAGCTCGGGATCGACCCCACCGGCCACGCCGTCCGCGGCACCTCAGGCGCCCCCGGCGCCGGTCCGAGCAACCTCTATCTCGAAGCGGGCAATCGCACTCCCGACCAACTCCTCGCCGCCCACCCGCGCGCCATTCTCATCACCGAACTGATCGGCATGGGTGTCAACGGCGTCACCGGCGACTACAGCCGTGGCGCCGCGGGCTTCCTCGTCGAAAACGGCGAGATCGTCGGCCCGGTGAGCGAAATTACCATCGCGTCCAATCTTCTCGACATGTTCGCCACGCTCGAACCCGGCAGCGACCTCACGATGCGCCGAGGCATCGACAGCCCGACGATCCTGATCCCCGAAATGATGGTGGCCGCAGCCTAGCCGACGCGGGTGTTTCCCCGCGCCAATTCGATCTTGAGGCATTTGTCCTCGACCACCTTGAGCCCCGCCGCCTCGGCCTGCGCTGCCGCCTCGGCATTCGATATGCCCAGCTGCATCCACACCGCCTTGGCCCCCGCCGCGATCGCCTCGTCGATCACTGGCCCCACGTCCGTGCTCTTGCGAAAGATGTTGACGATATCGATTGGCTCGCTGATCTGTCCAAGCTCGCGCCAGATATATTCGCCATGAACATGCTCGCCAGTGATCTGCGGGTTGACCGGGATCGTGCGATATCCGCGGTCCTGCGCGAATTTCATCACGCCATAGGAAGCGCGGTCGGGCCGGTCCGAGGCGCCGACCACCGCAATGGTCTTTGCGCTCCGCAGCAGTTCGTCGATCTCGGCGTCGGTGGTCAGCGGCATGTTCGTCTCCCTCGCCGCACCAATGCCTCAGCGCGCGACTTTCTCCACCTGCGCCATCATTGCGCGCGCCAGCGTCGCGAACGCCTCCCCCGCGGGGCCTGCCTCGCCCGCCGGAGGCCGCCCCGCATCCGACGCCTCGCGCAAGCTCGCCGACAGCGGCAACCGCCCGAGGAACGCGATCCCCAGCCGCGCCGCCGCCGCCTCCGCGCCGCCGCTCCCGAACGGATCCGAACTCTCGCTACAATGCGGGCAGGCATAGCCCGCCATATTCTCGACCAGCCCGGCAATCGGAACCCCGGTCCTGCCGAACAGGTCGATCGCCCGCTCGGCGTCGATCAGGGCGAGGTCCTGCGGGGTCGAGACGATCACCGCCGCCGCCGGCCGCGCCTTCTGCACCAGCGACAATTGCACGTCCCCAGTTCCGGGCGGCAAGTCGACCAGGATGATCTCGGTATCGCGCCAGTCGCCGTCGATTAGTTGGGCCAAGGCCCCCGACGCCATCGGCCCGCGCCACGCCAGCGCCTGTCCCGCCGGAACGAGCTGGCCAACCGACAACAGCCGCACCCCCTGCACCTCGACCGGGATCAGCAACTTGCCTTTCGCCTCGGGCCGCGCGCTGGTCCCGAACAAGCGCGGCTGCGACGGCCCATAGATATCGGCATCGATCAGCCCGACGCGCTTGCCCATTCGCGCCAGCGCCACCGCGAGGTTGGCCGAGACAGTCGATTTACCGACACCGCCCTTGCCGCTGGCGATCGCGATCAGCGTCCGTCCGACCTTGGCCGAGGTCATCGCGATCCGAACCTCCCCCGCACCCGCCGCGAGTTCGGCTTGTTCCAACCGCTCGTACAACGCTTCGCGCCCGGCCTTCTCCAGCCCGCTGCCGTCGACGATCAGCGTGACCACCCCGCCCGCTTCCTTGCGCGTGCGGATGCGGTCCTTGTCATTTCCTGAAGTCATAATCCGCGCCCTAGGCTGCCCTCGCCGACCGGGCAATCTTGCGCGCCCCTGTTCTTCCGCCCGCGCGCTTCCTATAATCGGCTTATGAACAATCTCATCGGGCGCCTGTTCGCCGACAGCAAGGGGCCGTGGGGCTCGGGCAGCCATGACGATGAGGGGTCCGCCCCAATCCCATCCAGCACCCCACCGAGCGACCCGACCGCACCTCCCTCGGCGCCAGAAAGCCCGTGGGGCCAGCCGCCCAAGCGCCGCGCCGACCGCCCGCTCGGTGGCGGCGCCAGCTTCGATGACCTCCTCCGCCGCGGCCGCGAGCGCTTCGGTGGCGGCGGCAATGGCGGAAGCAATATCCCCGGCGGCCTCCCCCTACGCCTCGATCGCTCGAGCGTCCTGTGGGCCGCCGCCGCAGTCGCCGCGCTGTGGCTGGTGCTGACCTCGATACACTCGATCGCCCCGCAGGAGCGCGGCGTCGTCACCCGCTTCGGCCGCTACGCCTACACCCTCTCCCCGGGCGTCGGCATCACCCTGCCCTCGCCGATCGACAAGGTGCGCAAGATCGACGTCGAAAAGATTCAGACGATCGATCTCGGCAGCGAGGAGAGCGAAACGCTGATGCTGACCGGCGACGGCAACATCATCAACATCGCCTACCAGGTGCGCTGGAACATCCGCGTTCCCGAACAATATCTGTTCGAGCTCGCCCAGCCCGACGAGACCATCCGCCAGGTCGGCGAGAGCGCGATGCGCGCGGCGATCGCCAACGTCACGCTGCGCGACGCGACCCAGAAGCGCGGCGAGATCGAAAATCGCGTCCAAGAGGAAATGCAACGCGTGCTCGATGCCTATCATTCGGGCGTTCAGGTCCAGGGCATCGCGATTAAGCAGGCCGATCCCCCCGCCGCCGTGCTCGACGCCTTCAAGGAAGTCTCGGCAGCGCAGCAGCAGGCGCAAAGCTACACCAATCAGGCGCGTGCCTATGCGCTTCAGCTGACCGCCAAGGCCCAGGGTGAGGCGGTCGCCTTCGACAAGGTCTACGAGCAGTACAAGCTTGCCCCCGTCGTCACCCGCCGCCGCATGTATTACGAAACGATGGAGCGCGTCCTTCAAGGCGTCGACAAGACCATCGTCGATGCGCCCGGCGTCAACAATTACCAGGCGCTTCCGCCGGTCGTGCGAAGTCAGCCGCAGGGAGCCGCCAAATGAACCTGCTCCTCCGCCGCCCTGTCGCCAGCGCCGCGCTTGCCTTGTTCGCGCTGGTGATCCTGCTCAATACGATCGTCGTCGTTCCCGAAACGCGGCAGGCGATCATCACCCGCTTCGGCAAGCCGATCTACATCCTCAACCAGTATCGCGTGGGCCTGCCGCTCGGCTCCGACGGCGCCGGCCTCAACTGGCGCATCCCGTTCGTTGACAATCTCGTGTGGGTCGACAAGCGCGTGCTCGACGTCGACATGGAGCGGCGTCAGGTCACCTCGACCGACCAGCAGCGACTGGAGGTCGACGCCTTTGCCCGCTATCGCATCGTCGACCCCCTGCAGATGTACATCCGCGCCCGCTCGGTCGACGGCTTGCAGGCCGCGCTGGTCCCCAACCTGGGCTCCGAACTCCGCAACGAACTCGGCAAGCGCTCCTTCGCCGCCCTGCTGTCGCCCGAGCGCGAGGGGGTAATGGACAATGTTCGCCGCGGTCTCGATCGCGTCGCTCGGCAATATGGTGCCCAGATCATCGACGTGCGCATCAAGAAGGCCGACCTGCCCACCGGCACTCCGCTCGACAGCGCCTATGACCGGATGCGCACCGCGCGCGAACAGGAAGCGCGCTCGATCCGCGCCGAGGGCGCCAAGACCGCGCAGATCATCCGCGCCCAGGCCGATGCCGACGCGTCGAAAATCTATGCCGACAGCTTCAACAAGGACGCGTCCTTCTACGACTTCTACCGCGCGATGCAGTCCTACCAGACGACAATCGTCGGCGACGGGGTCAGCAAGCCCGCCCCGACAACGGTCATCCTTTCGCCTCAAAGCGATTACCTCAAGCAATTCTCGGGGCGCTGACGCATCCTGCACCGTTCAAATCGCGTTCATGCAAACGACCTAGCGTCGCGCGGACATACGCTTCAATATATGAGGGTTTCCCAATGAGCTTCCTCAAGGAGTCACCGATCGTGCGCTACGCCTATGGAGTTGCGGGGGCCTTGTTGCTCGGCGGCACCGCTTTCTCGATCGCCACAGGGCCGGTCGGGGCGCAGGTCGCGCAGAATTCGCCGACGTCGATGACCCCCCCGCGGCTTGGCGCGCCGATGAGCTTCGCCGACCTTGCCGCGCGGCTTCAGCCGGCGGTGGTCAATATCTCGACCAAGCAACGCGTCGCGGTGAAGAACCAGGCCGATCCGTTCGCCGAATTCTTCCGTCGCTTCGGTGGCGAGGCGCCGCAGGGTCAGGGCGGCCAAGGACCACGCGGCGGGGCCGGCGGGGCCGCGCCGCAAACCCGCGAAACGGGCTCGCTCGGCTCGGGCTTCATC
>JANMWM010000136.1:0-6937 GCA_031394005.1 Sphingomonas sp. | reverse complement strand
GACGGCCATTTCGCCGATATGGTAACCGCCGAACTCGCCGGAGACTATGAGGCTCCGATCTACGGCATGCTCGCAGTGGATCGCGCGATCGACAGCTATGACTGGGCCGCCAAGGGGCTGCAGAAGCCCGTCATCCGTCTGAGCGGCCAGCCCACCGATGAAAAGGCAACCAGCTTGCTCTGGGACGGCGAATGGGAAGTTACCTGGGTCACCTTCCGCGATATGGGCGCTGCGTTCATGGTCGCACTTTTTGGCATCTACATTCTCGTTGTCGCCCAGTTCCGCAGTTTCAAGCTACCGCTAGTCATCCTCACGCCAGTCCCACTGACTCTAGTCGGGATCGTCGTCGGCCACATGTTGTTCGGTGCGCCATTCACCGCCACCTCGATGATTGGCTTCATCGCGCTTGCCGGGATCATCGTGCGCAATTCGATCCTGCTGGTCGATTTCATCCGGCGCACGGCTGCGCCGGACAAACCGCTGCGGGACGTACTAATCGAAGCCGGGACGATCCGGTTCAAACCGATCGCCCTTACCGCTGCCGCCGCGATGATCGGTGCAGGCGTTATCCTCACCGACCCGATCTTCCAAGGTCTTGCCATTTCGCTCCTGTTCGGCCTCGCCTCCTCGACCTTGCTTACCGTGCTGGTTATCCCGGCCATCTATGTAGTGCTGCGTGATGACGGGAGACCGGCAAGCCAATGATGATGACGGAGAATACGTTAGAAATCCTGTCCGAGCAGGCGACCGAAATCGCCGCTTTCCTCAAGGTTGTCGCCAATGAACAGCGTCTGCTTCTGCTCTGTCGTCTGCTCGAAAGCGAAGCCTCGGTTAGCGCGCTGGTCAGCGTGAGCGGCCTATCGCAGTCGAGCGTCTCGCAACATCTGGCGCGCATGCGCGAAGGTGGTCTGGTCGAGACCAGGCGCGAGAGCACTACGATCTTCTACCGCATCGCTGACGCCAATGTGCAAGCGCTGATGACCTTCCTATGTGATCAGTTCGGACACAAAGCCGGGCGGCGCGCCACGCTCTCACGCCTGCCATAGAATGCCAACTGCCTTTGCCCAAGACGAAGGGCTGACCAAGTGACGAGCGTCTGCCATGCGATGTGCGAATGTCGCTCGCGGCTAGGCGGCGAAGTTTAATGTGGGTACTTCAGTGGTGTTGGCGTGGCGTGGCGCAGTTCACCGGCGAACCTGTCTCAGTCAAAGTGCTCGTCGCAGCTCTACTGGCCAGGGCTGTATTGGCTGGAAGACCATGGCCTCTACTAGACGAGCCCAGGACTGATTCTGAAACAGAGACTGAACTTCGTATCAGCATTGACACCTGGCTGGAAAAGACGGGAACGGGCCTGATCTTGGTTACCCACAAGCAAGCCATGTTTTCCCTCGCAGGCCAGTTTCTCAAACTTACACGCTAAAGTATTTTTGCAAAAACCGCCGCAGAACCGCGCGCCGTCGAGGCTGAGTTCCACGCCTTGCTGGCCGCGATCTCTTCCGGCCCCATTTTGGCCAGCAAGGCGAGGAACGCTGCCGACGTCGAGAACGATTCCGATGCCACGCTGTAGTAAACTTGCTTTGACGCGCGTCGCGTCTGCACGAGCTCAGCTTTGCGCAGCACAGCTAATTGTTGTGAAAGCCCAGGTTGTCCGATGCCGGTCAGTCCCTCAATTTCGCCGACCGATTTTTCGCCTTGGGTAAGCAAGGTTACGATCAGCCTAAGGCGCATATTATGGCCTAGAGTTTTCATCACTTCGACGATCGCTTCGAGCTTCAGATCGGAAATTGAATCTGGCATCGAACTAGCTTTCCTGCGGCCGGCTGCGATGGAACCAAAGCGCGTCTTCGGCGCCAGCAAGCAGGGAGACTTGATCTTGATAAGGCGGTAAGAGCACCGCATCGCCGGGATGCCAACCTTCAGGCGTCACGACATGGTCGCTATCAACCAACTGCAGTGCGGCCACCACTCGCAGCATCTCATCGACTGATCGGCCAACAGTAGCCGGGTAGCTGACAATTGCGCGAATAATTCCCTCTGGATCGATGAAATAGGTAGCGCGCATCGTGGCGGCGTCAGGTGAATGATCCGAAATCATCCCGTAGGTACGGCCGATGACGAACGACGGATCCTCGACGATGGGAAAAGTCACCGTAACGCCAAATCCCTCATAGATTGCCTTGATCCAGCCCAAGTGAGAAAATAGGCTGTCAGCCGACACCGCTAGCAAAGAACAGTCCAACGCTGCAAATCTATCATTCGCTTGGGACAGAGCGACGAACTCGCTAGTACATACCGGTGTAAAATCGCCGGGATGGGAGAACAGTATCAACCATCGGCCACGAAAATCCGAGAGGCTAACCGACCCCATTGTCGTCCGTGCCTGAAAATTCGGTGCCGAATCGCCGATCTGAAGTGAAAGCGCGGCACCATCGCGCCCGGCAATAAGATCACTCATTTCTATATTCCGTATCGAATAATGTGTATATCATACACTTTTACTTTAGAGATGTAAGCGACGAATTATAAGAGTAGGGACGCGAGGCTCATGAATCAGAGGTCAATGGAAATTTGGACATTCGAGCAAGTGGGACCGAACGGAATGTTATGTACGGCCGACAGCCGTGAGTTGACCGAAATGTTAAGATGAACTCCGCCGCGCCCTTTCCAGCTGTCATCATCTGCCCCTCCTGCGCGACAGCAAACCGCGTTCCTGCGGCCCGCATCTCGGATCGCCCGAAATGCGGGCGTTGCGGCCAGATGCTGTTTCAGGGTGCGCCCGTTGCTGTAAGTGGCCGAGCGTTTGATCGCTATGTGAATACAGGCTCGATACCTGTCCTCGTCGATTTCTGGGCGAACTGGTGCGGACCCTGCAAGGCGATGGCCCCGGCCTTTGCCATCGCGGCGCAAAGCCTCGAGCCGAAACTGCATTTGTTGAAAGTCGATACAGAGGCTGAACAGGCCCTTGCGGCGCGGTTCGCGATCCGGTCGATTCCTACTCTGATCCTGTTCTCGGGCGGGCGGGAGATGGCGCGAAGTGCCGGTGCTCTGGACCAGAGCGCCATCGTCGCTTGGGCGAACCAGCACCTGCCCCTCAGCTGACGCCAATCCAGCTCTGATCAGACGGTTTTCCGGGCAGTGCCTTCGACGATGGGCAGATAAGCAGCGAACGGAAAACTTGTTTCGATTTGCTGCGGCACCAGACCGAGATCGAAGCCCGCCGCACGCATTAGGCCGATGGTATCGCGGTTCAGATTGCATCCGACCGCGACGACCCGTTGCACGGGATTGAGACGATCTTGCCATTTACGCCGTTTGGGACTTTGGCTCGCGACATGTTCAAAGAAGCGCAACGTTCCCCCGGGACGCAGGACGCGCCAGACTTCGGCCAGGACGCGCTGCGGATCTGAAACACTGCACAGCGTCAGACTGGACACGACGCAATCGAACCTGGCATTCTCGAATGGCAACTTTTCACCAGCAAGCGCGTCGATGGTGATGGGCCAGTTTAGCCGGGCGATCATCGCCTCGGCACGCTTGTTCATGCCCTTCGAGGGCTCGACCACCGCCAGCGAACTAACGATCTCGCGATTATAGAATGGTAGTGTTGCCCCGGTTCCGAACCCGATCTCAAGGACGTCGCCGTGCGCGCCCTCGACCAGGCGCTTTCGACGATTGCCGATCTCCTCCGTGTTCAGGAACCGGTCCAAAAACCATGGGAACACTGTTTCAGTGTAAAAGCTCATCGCACTACACTTGATCCTGTTACGGGCCCAAGGTCAATCTGAACACTTGCTCACAAACGCAATATGACGTCCGTGTTCGAGGAATTGCCTTGAAACGCCACGAGACTCCGATCTGCTCGCGTCGATTCCCATCTTCATGTTCCCAGCAAATCGTTTTCGACCAGTGCTGCGGAGCGCCTGAAACGCATGACACGGTCGGGCAGTTTGGCTGTACATGAACCGGCGAACTTCCTCGAAAGGGTGTCCGCAGGAGATGCTGGTAAATCACTTTCCGTGTTTCCGTGTTTCCGTGTTTCCGAAGTGCTTTTCCCAGTCCACCTGAGTCAAGGCCACCAGTAGTCCAATCATCAAAATCTGAAGACCAATCCCCACCGGGCTGGTCGTGTCCCGTCACGTGGTGTAACTTGGGTGTACCCACCATGTTTCCGGCATAGAACCGGACTGGTCATGTTCCGGGGACTGCCAAGAGCATGACAATGGGATCGTCGCTCAACGGCGCCATGGTTTCAAGAGTCATGTAGCGGGATCGTTGGACCGCCCATTCATCGTTCTGTTCCATAAGTATGGCACCGATCAATCGGGTGATATCGGCTTCATCGCTCGGCGGCAAACGAGATCATCTCGCGCAAAATATCGGAGTCAGGGGTGTTGTCAGACTAACCGGAATTTGGTTCGTGGGACGCTTACCGCGCTAATTCCGTCCTCGGAGCGATACGAACGAAAATGGCTTACAGAGCGAACAAATCATGGTCAGAGCCGTTTTCTGTTTGCTCGTAACCAGATAGGAAATCAGCGGTGCATTTAGTCTGACAATTCCATCATTTGCGTTCCGAAGCCGCTTTCCCCGTCATTCTGTCGCGTCAAAATTCCGGTAGCGCCCCAGCGGCAGCAGGGCCGCAGCTCCGCCGATGAGGACGAGCGCCGACAGAGTCAGCATGAAGTGATAATTGCCATGCACATCAAAATCATACCCAAATATTAGCGGCGACATGCCCGCTCCCAGCGCAAAAGAAACATAGAGCATACCGTAGATCGCGGTGTAGCTGCGCAACCCGAAGTAGCGTGCAACGATGAAAGCGATCAGATCGTATTCGACTCCCAGTGCGAAGCCGATCAGCAAAATTGCGGATGCCGCTCTGACATAGGTCAAATGGTCCGCCGTCAACATCAGGCAGGACAGGGCGGGTAATCCGAGGATCGCGAAGCCGACCCCAGGCGCCCAGAAGCGGTCCAGCAGCCATCCACCTGCGAGCCGCCCGAGCAACGAGGCCAGCCCGATTAACGGGGTTAGTTCGAGGATCGTCGCCGGCGCGATGCCGCTTGTCCTGAGGATGATTTCCAGATTTGGAATCGGCCCGGCCAACGCGAAGGAAATCGGCAGTATCGCCAACACAATCAGCCAGAATCGCCAGTCACGCAGCGTTTCGGCAATGCTGAGACCGCTTGTTTGGGTCTGTGGTGCGCCGGTCTCGCTCGGTGCGTCGTTATCGCGGAACAGGAAATAACCGACCGGAAGCACAATAAGTAACGGCAATGCGCCTAGCGCGACATACGCTCCGCGCCAACTGAACGCACCGATCGCCCAAGCGAGATATGGCTTGCACAGGATGCCGAACAGGCCCGTGCCCATCAGCGAAATGCCCAGCGCAAGGCCTTTGCGCCGGTCGAACCGGTGGTTGACCGCGCGCGTCCAAGTGATCGGCAGCGTGCCGGCGCCCGCGATCGCGATGACCGCCCATGTGGCGTAGAATAGCGTCAGCGAGCCGTTCGAGAAAGCCAGTGACATGAAGGAAAGCCCGAATAATGCGGTCGATCCCAGTGCGACGCGTCGCGCCCCCCAGCGCACCGCGAGTAATCCCGCCATAGGCCCGGCCCATGCTATCATCGCGGTAGTAATGAGCAGTGACGTCAGAATCTCGCTAATCTTCCAGCCGAACGCCGCCATCAACAGCGGCGCGAAAACGCCGACGGTGTAGAATGGTAGGGGCGAAAGGCCGAGCCCGATCCCGAGCATCGACGAAAGGACGACCGGCCATCCCTGCTTAAACTCATCATATCCCGCGTGCGTAGCCATGAACGGTTCCCCTGCGTCGTCGCAATCATGAGGCGTTGCCGCTGGCTTATCGGCAACCACCGGCCCTGGGTCCATCCGCCATGCGGATAAACTAGGTGCGATGGCCTGCGGAAACCCAATTCCCCGATACCAGGTTCTGCAAACACTACGACACGCTGTTACCGGCTTCGAATGCGCGCATCGCGCAGTTACAGGATGTGTTCGCCGCGATCGGGGGCGACGTACGTGACGAAAGATGTTGCAACACTGGCGCTCCATAGTGTGGATATCTGGCCGGCGGCGGAACACTGTTTTGCGCTAGCGATCGCGCCGGGTTCGCGCGGCAAACTGGTCGCCGTGATGCGGGCGGCTTCGCTGCAGGCTTCGCGGTCGCTTGGCGGCCTAGCAGCACGAGAGACGTTGCTCGTCCGGAGCCTGATGTCGGCCGCGAGGGCGCGTTCGACGATCGCAATTTCGTTGATGCGGACGTCTACCCTTTGCACGTCGTCGCCGAAGAGCGTTGGGTTGCGGGTGTCCCACCGACATCACCGAGGCCGGATCGCCCACTGAGCATGGCTGGAACGAGATTGGGAGCACTATCGCTTAGGTCGTTGGCGCGCGTGCTTTTTCCGCCACTCAGTGCGAGGGTGGGACCGCAGGGCCATCCGTCGCTATAGACTAGGCACGGATATAATTTGATTGCCGTCCTCCATTCTGTTATTTTTGGTGATGGAAACAGATGCGCGCAAATTGAGCAATTCGGTGTTGCACGAGCGGCACCGTCAGGTGATCCGGCTGTACAAGGCGGGTCACAAAGTGATGAAGATCGTGGCGTTGTCGGGTCTTTCCTGGCCGACGGTGCGCAAGGTTATCGACGGTTATGAGGCGGATGGCGCGGCGAGTTTGAAGCCCAAGGAACGAGGTCGCTCACAAGGCGACGGCCGTCGCCTCAGTCCGATGCAGGAAGCGCAAATCCGTAAGCTGATCTGCGAAAATCGCTCCGAGCAGATCGCGCAACTGAAACTGGCGTTTGCGCTGTGGACGCGCGGCGCGGTGCGTGAGTTGATTGCGCAGGAATGCAAGGTTGCACTCAAGATACGGGCGGTTGGCAATTATCTCAAACGCTGGGGTTTCACGCCGC
>JANMWM010000129.1:0-1682 GCA_031394005.1 Sphingomonas sp. | reverse complement strand
CAGACCGACCCCAACTTTGCCAATTATCGCTTCCAGCCCGACACCGGACGGCTGGTGCTGCTCGACTTCGGTGCCGCGCGGGCAGTCCCGTCGGGACCCGTGCTGGCTTATCGCCAGTTGCTGCAGGCCGGGCTCGACGCGGACTCTGTGGCCGTCCGCTCGGCGGCGTTAGCGGCTGGCTTCATCGGACAGGGCGCGGTCGACGGGCATGGCGATGGGGTCGACCGGATGATCGACATGATCATAACCGAAATGCATCGCCCGGGACCGTTCGACTTCAGCGACCGGCGTTTCGTCGGCACGCTGCGCGACGAGGGAACCGCGATCGCGAGCGACAAGGCGGCGTGGCACATTCCCCCGGCCGACCTCCTGTTCGTCCAGCGCAAGATCAGCGGCACCGCGCTGCTTGCGGCGAGGCTGAAAGCCCGTATCGACGTGCGCGGGCTGATCCGTGACGCCCTCACGCCGACTAGGGGAACCGAGCGCCGCGCCGTCTAGTTTGGGACGGCGTCCAAGTATGAGTGACACGTCGACAAAAGGTGCGCCATAGAGATTAAACCGGCCTAGTCGTACTGGTCGGTGTGAAGGGGTGGGATATGACCGATCAGACGGACGAGGAGCGGGTCGGGCAACTGCTCGCCACGCCCGGTCTCGCCGACGCACTCGAAAGCGATCGGTTCAAGCAATTCCTCGATCATGTTCCGGTCGCGATCGCCGTGGCGGAGCTTCAGCCTTCCGAAACGATTACCTATTGCAACTTTGAGTTCGAGCGGCTGACCGGTCAGGGTGCGGCGGATATCCAGGGTCGTGAGTGGAAGATCCTGCCCGGCATTGCGACCGCCCACGGCGACGAGACGCAGCTAGGCGAGGCCGTTCTGGCCGACGATGAATATGTTGGAACCTTCACGATCGACGCGGAGGGCAGCAGCATCGATGTTAATGCCTGGTCTAACACGATCGAGTCGGACGAAGGCGTTCCCCTGTTCCGACTGGTCGCGCTGGCAACGACCGGGCAGAGGCACCGCGTAGCCAGTGAGCAGCATGATCAGCTGCTTCGCGACAAGAACGTCCTCCTTCGCGAGCTTCAGCACCGAGTCAAGAACAACCTCCAGATGGTCACCGCGCTGATTCGGATGGAAGCCCGCAACGTCGCCGATGATGAGACCGGGGAGCGGTTCGACCGTCTTGCCGGTCGCATCAACTCGCTGGCGCTGCTTTATGATCTGCTCAATGCCGAGGGCGCCAACGATGGCGTCGACCTCGGCGTCTACGTCAGCAAGATCGCCTCCTCGGTGATGGAGGCGCATGCGGTCGAGGGCATCCGGCTGGAACTGAGCGTCGACACATGGCCCTGCTCGATCAACGTCGCCATGCCGACCGGTCTTGTTGTCAATGAACTAATGACCAATGCACTAAAGCACGCATTCGTCGGTCGCGACGGCGGCATTATCACGATCTCGAGCCTGGTCGACGACAGCGGGTGCCGCGTGATTGTCTCGGACAATGGCGTGGGCCTGCCGGAAGGTACGAGCTGGCCCCAGTCAGGCAAGCTCGGAGCGGTAATCGCCCAATCCTTGCGGCAGAATGCCAAGGCCGTGCTCGAGGTTGAATCCGCACCCGGTGAAGGCCTTCGAGTCGTCATTTTCTTCGCGCGCGAGGCGGCCGAACCAACCGCGATCTAG
>JANMWM010000127.1:0-1933 GCA_031394005.1 Sphingomonas sp. | reverse complement strand
CTTTTCCAGATAGGCGGCACAGGCTGCGTCATCGGGAAAGAGCCGTTGGAAGTCTGGGAGAGGCTTGGGTAACGGAAGCTCAGAGCGGTTGAGAACATCCATGGGCGTCAATCCAGTTGTCGCGCATAATTTTACCTCTAGTGGGTGTATGCGTCAACCGGATAGGCACGGTTCGATGATCCGGCCATCTCAGGACCTGCTTACGCCGTTGCACAGGCGCAAGGTCAGAGCTGGTTCGGGTGAACGTCGAACTACTGCGCCAACTCGGCCAGCGTCTTCTCGCCCTTCACGGCAGCCAGCGCCACTTTCGCCTTGAATGCCGGACTGTGGTTCCGCCGCGTTCGCTTCGTCATCTGATCTCCTGTTCGGCTGCCATGCTGGCCGCCTTCAGGCAGAAACTCCACTCAACGCACCGTTCAGTTTTGCCGAGCCACCTCTGCCGTCAGTCGTCGCTGCGCTCAAGGAAGAGGGTTTCGGCGGCTAGCTGGCAAGTCCACCTCACGACCTCGTGCTAACCAGTGGTGACCTTGCCCGCCTTGACGAGGTCTTCCCGCCCCCGCAGCAGCGGGTGCCGCTACAGATGCTCTAGGTATTCTCCTCGTTCGAAGTTAGTGACCCTGCCGGGCTCGGCAGCAATGAAGCGGTCGGGCCCGATTCCCTCCTTTGCCATCGCAAGTGCGAGTGCTTCAACCGGCTCGTCGCGAGCTTCGTCCGTCAGCTGGAAGGTGCCCCAATGGATCCCAAGCGCCCGACAAGCTCCGACATCCTCAATAATGCGCACCGCTTCCGCCGGATTGACGTGCTGCTCTGCCATGAACCAGCGCGGCTCGTAGGCGCCAATCGGGATTAGCGCCGCGTCTGGCGGCCCAAGTCGATCGCGAATCTCGGCGAAAATCTTCCCGTCGCCGTAGCCGGTGTCGCCCGCAAACCAAATCGAGCCAGCGCCAGTTTCTAGATAATGGCCGCTCCACAACATCATCCGAGTGTCGCTCGGCCATCGGTTGGACCAGTGATATGCCGGAGTGAGGGTTGTGGCCACATTGTCCCCAAGTGAAACCCGATCCCACCAGTCACCGGCAAAACAACGCGCGGTCGGAACCGCCGCTCGGACAATCGCATCGTTGCCGAGCGGCATTACCATCAGTGGCGCGTGAACGGCGTGAAGTCGGCGAAGCGTTGCCACATCGAGATGATCGTAGTGGCTATGGCTCAGCAAAACGACGTCGATGGGAGGCAGGTCATCGAACGTAACGCCGGGCGCGGTAACTCGCTTAGGCCCCGCGAAGCGAAAGGGGCTGGCTCGCTCCGACCACACCGGGTCAGTCAATATGTTAACGCCTGCTGCCTGAATAAGCACCGACGCCTGGCCGATCATTGTTACGCGCAAACCCTTGACCCGCGCGTCGGGCTTGACGGGTGTCACGGGAACGGACGTTGGCCAGTGAGATGCTCCTCGGGCGGCCTTCCATCGCAACAGTGCTCCAAGTCCACGTTCGTTAGTAGGCTGGCCGGGGTTGAAGAAGCGAGTACCATCGAAATGGTCGCTGGGCGGCCCACGGTAATAGCGGTTGCGCGTCACGCGCTTGCGTTAGCCCTTAATCCGAGCGGCCGCGAGTACGTGTGTCGTCATCCGCGTCGCCGCCGGCATTACGCGAACCAAGGTCGCCAATTGAGACGACGGCGGAGTCTGGGCCGGTTTTGGACTGGCAGCTTTTGGCTCCCGAAGTTCGAAGGCTGACATTCGCGCCGTAGACAAGCGAACGGCGTAACCTGGGCCGAAGGACTAGCTGTTTGGTTGCGGGACGTCATTGGGATCAGGTAGCATGGGCGATCGCTGAGTACGCTTGGCGCTTTCAACCTTTGATTGATGAGGTGCAGTGATGATGCTGATCCATCTCCAGGCACGAACGACGCCAACAGTGCGTGCGGAGAT
>JANMWM010000114.1:0-7740 GCA_031394005.1 Sphingomonas sp. | reverse complement strand
GCCGAACTGCTGGATCAGCTGCGCCGCGGTCTTCGGCCCGATCCCCGGCACGCCCGGCACATTGTCGACGCTATCCCCCATCAACGCGAGCACGTCGCCGAGCAGCTCCGGCCCCACCCCGAACTTCTCGGTTACGTAAGCCCGGTCGATCCGCCGGTCGTTCATCGTGTCGAGCATGTCGATATGATCGTCGTCGATCAGCTGCATTAGATCTTTGTCTGAGCTGACGATGGTTATCTTCCATCCGGCGTCGCGCGCGGCATAGGCGTAACAGGCGATGATGTCGTCCGCCTCAAGCCCCTCGGTCTCGATGCACGGGATCGAGAAGGCGCGCGTCGCGGTGCGGATCAGCGGGAATTGCGGGACCAGATCCTCAGGGGGAGGCGGTCGGTGTGCCTTGTACTGATCGTACATGTCGTTGCGGAAGGTCTTCGATGAAGCGTCGAGAATCACCGCCATATGCGTTGGTCCGTCGGCCTTGTTGAGCCCGTCGGCGAGCTTCCACAGCATTGCCGTATAGCCATAGACCGCGCCTGCCGGCTGGCCATGGCGATTGGTCAGCGGCGGCAGGCGGTGATAGGCGCGAAAGATATAGCTCGATCCGTCGACCAGATAGAGATGGGGCTGGGGCTGTGGCATGGGCAAGGCGGTTTAGCAGGGACGGGCAACGATGCCACCCTATCCGAGGAGATCAAGACCATGGCCGAAAAATTCGAACGCCACCGTCAGCCGTGGACCAGCGACGAAATCCAGAAACTCCACCGCCTCGCCGCCAAGGGGATGAGCCTCAGGGGGATCGCGAAAGCGATGACCCGCAGCGAAGAGTCAATTCAGGCGCGGGCAAAGGCGGACGGGTTGAAGGTGTCGAAGCTGCGGTGAGCTTGCCAAATCATCGGCCAATAGTACGAAACTTTTGACCGCTAGCGGGGACTTCAAAAATGCCGCTTCCAACCGTGGCCACTAAGGTTCGGTTTTAAGGCCACAAGATTAGCAACCTGGCTGCTTGTCGCTCGAGTTTGGCTTTTTGCATGGATGGGCTGAGAAAAAGGCCCAGCAGGCCTGCCCCCAAAAAGAGGTCATTTAATGGTTTTTCTTGGCAATGCGAACGTCAGCCGGCAGTACGACCCGGTTCCCTTCGCGGCCCAACGTTCGCTTGATCCATCACCGCCGCCGTATCACGCCTGAATCGGGCTTGTCTCGATTTTAATACGGCTAGGGGACCAGTACCGTATCCACCGCCTCGGCCGCCATCTCGGGATAGTCGAGCGTGTAGTGCAGCCCCCGGCTTTCGTGCCGCGACAGCGCCGAGCGGATAATCAAGTCCGCCACCTCGACCAGGTTGCGCAGCTCGATCAGGTCGGGTGTGACGCGAAAGTCGCGGTAGTAGCCGGCGACTTCGCGGCGGAGAAGCTCGACCCGATTGGCCGCCCGCTCCAGCCGCTTGGTCGTTCGCACGATGCCGACGAAATTCCACATGAAGCGGCGGATTTCGCCCCAGCTTTGCTGGATCACGACTTCCTCGTCGAGGTCGGTCACCCGGCTCTCGTCCCACGGCTTGATCGCGGGGGGGGCGGCCAGTGCATCCCAATGCGCGTCGATATGATGCGCCGCCGCCTCGCCGAACACGAGGCATTCGAGCAAGCTGTTCGACGCCAGCCGGTTCGCCCCATGCAACCCCGACTGCGTCACCTCGCCCGCCGCATATAACCCCGGCGCGTCGGTCTTGCCGTCGAGATCGACGACCACCCCGCCGCAGGTATAATGCTGCGCCGGCACCACCGGGATCGGCTCCTTCGTGATGTCGATTCCGAGCCCGAGCAACTTCTCGTAGATGTTGGGGAAATGCTCGCGGACAAATTCGGGCTCGCGGTGCGAGATGTCGAGGTGGACGTAATCGAGCCCGAGCCGCTTGATTTCGCGATCAATCGCCCGCGCGACGATATCGCGCGGCGCGAGCTCCCCGCGCTCGTCGAACCGCGGCATGAACCGCTCGCCGGTGGTGGGGATCAGCAACCGCCCGCCCTCGCCGCGCACCGCCTCGGTGATCAGGAAATTCTTGACCTCGAGATTGTAGAGGCAGGTCGGATGGAACTGCATGAACTCCATGTTCGACACGCGGCACCCCGCGCGCCACGCCATCGCGATCCCGTCCCCGGTCGCCCCGCGCGGCGCGGTCGAGTAAAGATAGGCGCGCCCCGCTCCCCCCGTCGCTAGCACCGTCGCACGCGCGGTCAGCGTCTCGACCATCCCGGTCTTGCGGTTGAGCGCGTAGAGCCCGTGCACCGCGCCGCTCGTCGAAAACTCGACCGCATGCCGGCCCGTTACCAGATCGATCGCGACCATATCGGGGACCAGGATGATATTGGGATGCGCGAACGCGGCCTTCTCCAGCGCCTGCTGTACCGCCCAGCCGGTCGCGTCGGCGACATGGACGATCCGCCGGTGGCTATGGCCGCCCTCGCGTGTCAGATGCCAGCGATCGGGCCCCTCGCCACTGTTGAACGGTACGCCCAGTTCGGCCAGCCGCTCGATCGCGCGCGGCGCCCCCTCGACGACATGCTCGACCACCTTGAGATCGTTCAGCCCCGCCCCGGCAATCATCGTGTCGCTGACATGCGCGTCGAAGCTGTCGCCTTCCTCGAGCACCGCCGCGATTCCGCCTTGGGCCCACCCCGTCGCGCCCTCGTCGAGCCGCCCCTTGGCGATCACCGCGACCCGTTTGTTCGTCGCCAGGTTGAGCGCTGCCGTCAGCCCCGCCGCGCCAGAGCCGATGATCAGGACGTCATAGGACTCGCTCATGCCGCGTCGCTCGCTCGGGTGAGACTCAGGAACACATCCTCGAGATCGGGGTCCTTGGTCGTGACGTCAACAATCCCCAACCCGTCGGCCTGCAACGCCGCGAGCACTTCGCCCGCGTTGACCTTGTCCTTGCGATAGGTAATCGCCAACTGCCGCTCCCCGGTAATCTCGATCTTGTCGAAGCACGACGCACTCGGCGCGGCGGTGAGGTCGCGGTCGACCGTCACCACCACGGCCTTGTCCTGCGCCTTGGCGATCAGTTCCTTCGTCGGCTCGTTGGCGATCAACTTCCCGTGATTGATGATCGCGATCCGGTCGCAAAGCTGCTCGGCTTCTTCGAGGTAATGCGTCGTCAGCACCACCGTCACGCCCTGCGCGTTCAGCGATTTCACATAAGCCCACAGCTGCATTCGAAGCTCTATATCGACCCCCGCAGTCGGCTCGTCGAGCACTAGAACCGGCGGCGAATGGACCATTGCCTTGGCTAACAGCAACCGCCGCTTCATCCCCCCCGACAGCGTCCGCGCATAGGCGTTGGCCTTGTCGGTCAGGTGCATCGCCGCGAGCAGCGCGTCCGACTGGCGCTCAGCCTTGGGCACGCCATACATCCCCGCCTGGATCTCGAGCGCCTCACGCGGCGTAAAGAAGGGGTCGAACAAGATTTCCTGGGGTACGATCCCGATCGACCGCTTGGCGTTGCGCGGATGCTCGTCGATGTCGAAGCCCCACACGATCGCCTTGCCGCCGGTCTTCACGACCAGTCCGGCAAGGATGTTGATCAGCGTCGACTTGCCAGCGCCATTCGGGCCGAGCAGGCCGAAAATCTGACCCCGCGGAACGTCGAACGAGACATCGTCGAGCGCGCGTTTCCCGCCTGCATAGGTCTTGCACAGCGATTGAATGCGGATGGCGGCGTTTTCACTCATTCCAATGCGCATAGCGGGCGACCTCGCGCCGTCCAACCCGGAGACGGGAAAGAACCTATTAACCCTAATCGGCAAAGTGATCTTCGCATTAACCTTTTACCTGCCGGATATGCGTTTCCTCGCCTTCCTGTTATCGCTTGCTCTGCTACCGGTCGCCCCCGCCACCGCGGCGCCGGTTGGAGCGGCGAATCCCGCGACCGCCACGGGCGTGCTGACCGCGCCAGTGAGCATCGTCAAAACGTCGGACATGGACTTCGGGCTGATCGTTGTCGGCGCCGCTGGCACTGTCGTGATCGATCCCAACGCCAATAGCATCGCGACGACGGGCGGTGTTACCGCGGTCGGAACCCAGTGGAGCGCGGCACGATTCGTGGGCTCGGCGGGCGGGTCGTCGGTGGTCGTGCTGATCAAGATGCCCAACCAGCCAGTCGTCATCACGCATCAGGGCGGGACCGAGACGACGTCCATCTCTCTCCTCACCCTTCAGGGCCAGAATAAGCGCTCGCTCGCCGCGATGGAAAGCTTCAACTTCCGCGTCGGCGGAACGCTCGCCGTCGCCGCCAATCAGGTCGAGGGTGTTTATACCGGCACCTTCGACGGCCAGATTTAATACCCCTGACCCTCGTGTCGCATTGAAGCTCGCCCCCTGCGCCGCTACGTAGGAACAATGCAGCTACCTCCCCCCGAAATCGTCCGCACCACTTCGACCCGCGTTTCGTGCGACGGGTCGGGCGCCGTCCCCGCCGCGCTCGGCCACCCGCGCGTCTATCTCCATATCGAGGATGAACTCGGCTTCGTCGAATGCGGCTATTGCGACCGCCGCTTTGTCCTCGAAGGCGGTCCTGCCGACCAGTCGGCGACGTCGTGAGTAGTGCCGACCCACGCCGTTTCCTCTACGCGGGCGCGCTCGATCCCGATGAGGCCAAGCGCCTCGCCGCGCGCCACCTCGGCGGCCATGACGATGGCGAGCTCTACCTCCAATATGCCTTGAGCGAATCGTTCGGTTTCGACGACGGACGCCTCAAGACAGCCGATTATCACAGCGCATCGGGCTTCGGCCTGCGCGGCGTGTCGGGAGAGATGACCGCCTTCAGCCACGCCAACGAGCTGAGCTCCGCCGCCATCGACCGCGCCGCACAGACGCTCAAGTTGCTCGACCCGGGCAAGGGCACACCGTCTCTTCCACCGTCTCGCACCAATCAGGCGATGTACGGCGCAGACGACCCCCTCGCGCTGATCCCGTTCGCGAGGAAGGTCGCGCTATGCCAGGAAATCGACGCCGCCGCCCGCGCCCGCGATCCCCGTGTCGCCCAAGTCAGCGTCAGCCTCGCCGGCAGCTGGAGCGTGATCGAGATTGTCCGCGCCGACGGTTTTGTCGCGACCGACGTCCGCCCGCTAGTCCGTCTCAACGTGTCGATCGTCGCCAAGCAGGGAGACCGGCGCGAAACCGGCAGCTTCGGGCTCGGCGGCCGCTACCTCTACGACCGCCTGTTCGAGCCCGCGACCTGGAACCGCGCGATCGACGAGGCGCTGGCGCAGGCGCTGGTCAACCTTGAGTCGGTTGCCGCCCCGGCGGGCGAAATGCCCGTCGTGCTCGGCCCCGGCTGGTGCGGAATCCTGCTCCACGAAGCGATCGGCCACGGGCTCGAGGGCGACTTCAACCGCAAGAAGACCTCCGCATTCTCGGGTCGCATCGGCGAGCGCGTTGCCGCTCCCGGGGTCCACGTCATCGACGAAGGCGCCATCGGCAATCGCCGCGGCTCGCTGACGATCGACGACGAGGGCACCCCGACCGGGCGCACCACGCTGATCGAGGACGGCATTTTGAAGGGCTATCTCCAAGACCGCCTAAACGCCCGCCTGATGGGGATGCAACCGACCGGCAACGGCCGCCGCGAAAGCTTCGCCCACGCCCCCATGCCGCGGATGACCAACACTTTCATGCTCGGCGGACAGGACGATCCCGCCGAGCTTCTCACCCGCGTCAAGAACGGCATATACTGCAAGAGCTTCGGCGGCGGGCAGGTCGACATTACCAGCGGCAAATTCGTCTTCTCCTGCACTGAGGCATACAAGATTGAAGGCGGCAAGATCGGCTCTCCGATCAAGGGCGCGACGCTGATTGGTGACGGCCCGACAGTTCTCACCCGGCTCAAGGGCAACGGCAACGACATGGCGCTCGACGAAGGCATCGGCATTTGCGGCAAAGGCGGCCAGTCGGTCCCCGCCGGGGTCGGCCAGCCGACCCTGCTGATCGCCGGGATCACCGTCGGGGGAACCGCTGCTTGAGTTTGGTCGAGCTGGCGCGCTTCGGATCGCGGATCGACGCCGACCTTGCGCGACTGATGCTTGAGGATGAAGGCATCGGAGCAGTCATCTTCGATGGTCAGGTCAACAGCTTCTATGGCGGTTTCGGCCTGATCCCCGTGCGCTTGATGGTCTTCGACGAGGAATTTGACGAAGCTCAGGCGCTTCTGATTGCCGACGCTAAAGCAGGTGCGCCACCGGCGCGAGGCTGAACCCCGCCTGCTCGGCACATCGCTCGAGCTCCTCCCGCGCTACTCCGTCTTCGGACTTGGCCACCGCCCACGCCAGCACCGAACGCCCGCCCGATCGGCAATAGGCCAGCACCTTGCCGCCCCCCGCGCTCGCCAGCGCATCGCGCATTGCTTCGACGTCGCTCGGGCCCATCCCGCGCGCGATCGGCACATGGGCATAGGCCAGCCCTGCCGCCACGGCCGCCGTTTCCATCTCGGCGCTGGTCGGCTGGCCCGGATCCTCATGATCGGGGCGGTTGTTGATGATCAGCGTCACCCCCTGCGCCTTCAACTCGGGCAAGCTCGCCGGGTCGATCTGCCCCGCGACCATCGTCGTTGCGTCGAGTTGCCGTGGCATGATCAGGCCTCCTGTGCCGCGTGGAGGGCGCCCAGCAGCCCCTCCCCATAGCGCGCCAGCTTGGTTTCGCCCACGCCCTCGATATGCGCGAGTTTAGCCAGCGATCGCGGTCCTTCGGCAACCACCGCGCGCAGCGTCGAATCATGGAAGATCACATAAGGCGGCACCCCCGCCTCCTTGGCCGTTTCGCGTCGCCACGTCCGCAGTGCCTCGAACAGCGGATCGTGCGGCCCCTGTTCCGGTCGCCCGCGGCGTGGCTTGCGCGTCTTCGCTGGCGGAACGGCGATTACCACCGGCACTTCGCCCTTGAGAATCGCCTTCGCCGATGGACCGAAACTCAACCCGCCATAATCATCTGCCCGCAGTGCATCGCGCGCGAGCAACGCCCGCGCCACCGGTCGCACCATCGCCAACTCGTCGGCGTTCGCAATCCCGAAGACGCTCAGCTGGTGATGCCCGAACTGGCGCACCTTTTCATTATCGTCCCCGCCGAGCACCGCCGCGAGATGCGCCACCCCGAACCGCATCTCGGTCCTGAACACCGCGGACAGCAGCTTGCGCGCCACCGCGGTCACGTCGAGCGTCTCGGGAGGATTGAGGCAATTGTCGCAATTGCCGCAAGTCTCGGGGGGCTCCTCGCCGAAATGCCGCAGCAAAATCGCCCGCCGGCACGTCGCCGCCTCGACGAACGCCGCCAGCACATTGAGCCGCTCGCGCTCGCCCGGCCGTCGCGCCTCCTCGATCTCGCTCTCGATCCGCCGCCGCGCCCGCGCGAAAACCTCCGCGCCCCAGAACAGCCACGCCTCGGCCGGATCGCCATCCCGCCCGGCGCGCCCGGTCTCCTGGTAATAGGCCTCGATCGATTTGGGGATTCCGGCGTGGGCGACAAAGCGCACGTCGGGCTTGTCGATTCCCATCCCGAACGCGACCGTTGCCGCCATCTCCATGTCCTCGGATGCGACGAACGCCGCTTGGTTGCGGCTGCGCACCTGCGGCTCCAGCCCGGCATGGTAGGCGAGCGCGGTCCGCCCGCCGCTCGACAGCTGCTCGGCGATCTTCTCGGTCCCGTTGCGGCTCGGCGCATAGACAATCCCCGCGCCCGACTGCGCGGCAAGCACCG
>JANMWM010000099.1:0-8813 GCA_031394005.1 Sphingomonas sp. | reverse complement strand
TCGTTGCCCTGGTCCTCGCTCAGGTTGAAGTCGGCGAGGATGCCGCCCTTGTCCTCGGGTCGCTTGACCGCGGTCTCGGCGCGGCGGCGCGGTTCCTGGCGCTTTTTCTGGATAAGCTCGTCGGTGGCCAAGTCCGCGAGGTCGTTGAGGGTGCGGATATTGGCCTTGCCGAGCACGACCAGCATTGCTTCGGTCATGTGCGGCAGCTCGGCGAGCGGGTCCTCGACCCCGAGCCCGCGACGGACTTCGCGCGCGGCGGCTTCGCGGCGCTCGAGCGCTTCGGCGGCGCGGTTCTGGAGTTCGCCGGCGATCTCGTCATCGAGACCCTCGATCGAGGCGATTTCGTCGCTCTCGACATAGGCGACTTCCTCGAGGCTAGTGAAGCCTTCGGCGACGAGCAGCTGGGCGAGAGTCTCGTCGACGTCGAGGTCTTCCTGGAACATGGTCGAACGCTCGATGAATTCGCGCTGGCGCTTCTCGCTGGCGTCGGCCTCGGTGAGGATGTCGATCTGCGAATTGGTCAGCTGCGACGCGAGGCGGACATTCTGTCCGCGGCGACCGATGGCGAGGCTCAGCTGGTCGTCGGGGACGACCACCTCGATGCGATTCTCTTCCTCGTCGATGACGACGCGCGCGACCGTCGCCGGCTGGAGCGCGTTGACGACGAAGGTCGCCAGATCCTCGCTCCACGGGATGATGTCGATCTTCTCGCCCTGCATTTCCTGGACGACCGCCTGAACGCGGCTGCCTTTCATGCCGACGCAGGCGCCGACCGGGTCGATCGAGCTGTCATAGCTGATGACGCCGATCTTGGCGCGGCTGCCCGGGTCACGGGCGGCGGCCTTGATTTCGATGATGCCGTCGTAGATTTCGGGGACTTCCTGCGCGAACAGCTTTTTCATGAAGTCGGGGTGGGCGCGGGACAGGAAGATCTGGGGTCCGCGCACTTCGCGGGCAACGCGCAGGATCAGGCTGCGGATACGGTCGCCGACGCGGACCATTTCGCGCGGGATCTGCTGGTCGCGGCGAATGACGCCCTCGGCGCGGCCCAAGTCGACGACGACGTGGCCGAACTCGACGCGCTTGACGACGCCGGTGATGATCTCGCCGCCGCGCTCCTTGAACTCTTCATACTGGCGGTCACGCTCGGCGTCGCGAACCTTCTGGAAGATGACCTGCTTGGCGGCCTGCGCGGCGATGCGGCCGAACTCGATCGGGGGCAGCGGATCGACGATGAAGTCACCGATCGAAGCGTCGGCCTGGAGCTTGGTCGCGCCCTTCAAATCGACCTGCTTGAAATAATCGTCGACCTCCTCGACCACTTCGACGACGCGCCACAGGCGCAAGTCGCCGGTGATCGGGTCGAGCTTGGCGCGGATGTCGTTCTCGGCGCCGTAGCGCGAGCGGGCGGCACGCTGGATCGCGTCTTCCATCGCCTCGATGACGATGGCGCGGTCGATCAGCTTCTCCTTCGCCACCGCATCGGCGATGGCAATCAGTTCGGCCTTGTTGGCGCTGGGGCCGGCGGTCGGCGGGGCGACAGTTGCCATTGGTCTAACTCTCCGTCTTTATCGTGTCGGCGCCGTCGGTGCTGAGCGGCGCGGTGGCGTTGATGAGCTTGTCGGTCAGCAGCAATTTTGCCGCGGCGATCGACGAGAAGGGAAAGGCACGAACGCCCTTTGGGCTGGAGATCGAGACGGTGTCGCCGTCGATTCCATCGATGATCCCGCTGACCTGCTTGGCGCCGTCCTGCGATTCGGTGAATTTGACGCGGACTTCATGGCCCGCCCAGTCGGCATAGTCGGACGGGCGGGTCAGCGGGCGGTCGATTCCGGGCGATGACACTTCGAGGCGGTAGGCACCTTCTACCGGGTCGCGGCCGGCTTCTTCCTCCGCGTCGATGATCTCGGAGATGCGGCGCGACAGGGCCTCGCAGTCGCTAAGCTCGAGCTGGCGGGTCGACGCCTTCTCGGCCATCACCTGCAACGTCGGGTCCGACGTCCCACCGATCATTACCACGCGCACCAGGCTCAGCCCGAGGTCGTCGACCGCGGGCGTGATGAGCGAGGTGATGGCGGCGATATCGGCCAATTGTTGTCCTGCACGAAAGCTCACCGAACTCGGCGCCGGGTCCCGGTGGAACCCAGCCTCAGCATCTGGCGATGTCGAGGAGTTGACATGATATAGGCGGATCTCGCCCGCTCCGCAAGCGACTAGCTCCTGAGTGCGCCCCCTTCAGCGCGAATCCGGATGGTCAGCACGATCGCGTTGAGGATCGTGAAGACGATAGTGGTCAGCCCGAGGCTGAAGATCAGCGGCACGACCGCGATCTCGCCAATGACGACGAGATAGTTGGGATGATTGACGAAGCGGTACGGACCGCGCGCGACCAGTTTCTCTCCTGGCATGACGATGATCCGAGTCGTCCAGCGCGGACCGAGCGTGCGCAGGGTCCAGATGCGCAAGCCTTCAAGCAGGACGAACAGAGCGAGGAACGGGAGGTGGACCGGGCGGCCTGGCGCCTGAAGCCACAGCGCGGCGAGCCACAGCCCATGGACCGCGACGATCAGCGGGTAATGGCCGGGAGCGACCTCGTGAGCACCGCGCTCGATCAGCCGTTTCGTGTTGGCGCGGGCGACCGGCAGCTCGCTTGCCCGCTGCAGCGTGATGAAGCCGAGGATGGCAATCGCCGGCCACAGCGGGCCGGGGCCGAACAGCATCGTCAGGACGGCCGCCGAAGCGACAGCGCGGCGAGCGTGAAGCCCGGCCCGAGGGCGGTCATCAGCGTGCGGCTGGGCAGGCCGCGTTCGAGCAATCGCTGGAGCACGAACAGAACCGTCGGGGCCGACATGTTGCCATGCTCGCGGAGCACCGTGCGCTCGAGGTCAAGTGTGCCGGTCTGCAAGCCCAGCGCACTTTCCATCGCGGTGAGGACTTTGGCGCCGCCGGGGTGGCTGCACAATCGGTCGATGTCGGCGAAGCTCAGCCCGAGTCCGTCGAGGATCGCGTCGAGGCCTTCGCGCAGGTTGTTTTCGAGGAACGGCGGGATGGCGCGGTCGAACACGACGGCGAGGCCGGGGTCCTCGACGCGCCAGCCCATGATCTCGAGCGTTCCGGGCCACAGCCGTTCGCCCGAGCCCTCGACATGGGCGAGCGCGGTGCCCTGGGTCGAGATGACGGCGGCCGCGGCACCATCCCCGAAGAGCGCGGTGGCGACGATCGCGGCGGGGTCGTCGCTGTCGAGGCGGATCGAGATCGAGCAGGTCTCGACGGTGACAAACAGCCAGCGCGTCCCAGGTTCGGCGGCGGCGAGGCGCGCGGCGGTGGCGAGGCCCGAGACTCCGCCCGCGCAGCCGAGACCGAAGATCGGCACGCGACGGACGTCAGGGCGAAGCCCGAGCGCCTGGGCGTTGCGAGCATCGAGGCTCGGGGTGGCGATGCCGGTTGTGGACACCGCGACGACGCCGTCGATGTCGGCGGGCTTCAGCCCGGCGTACTCGATCGCCTGGCGCGCGGAATCGACGAACAGCGTGTCGGCGGCGGCAAGATAGGTCTTGTTGCGCTCGCCCCAGCCGTGGTTTTCGCCATACCATTCGAGCGGTGCGACCAACTGGCGTTCGTCGATTCCGGCATTGTCGAATACGCCCGAGAGGCGATCGAACAATGCCTTGCGGCCGGCGAACAGCGCGCGGCCGGTGGCCTTTGCCCCCGCCTGGCTGACAGGATAGGGTGGCGAGGCGGTCGCGAGCGAGAGAAGCGAAGCGGTCAAGCGAGGAACTTTCAAAGGGACCGGCAAGAGGCCAAGAAAGCACATTGGATGCGAAGCACTTTATTACAAGCAATTATCCTCGGTAGTGCGCTCGCTGCCTGCTCCGCGGGTCCGGCGAGCGAGGCCGCCAGCAAGGGCGTTCGACCAAGCCGTTCGTCACGATCGAGCTTGCGAAATTCGACGAGCCATTCGCAATTGCCTTCCTTCCCGATGGCTCGGCGCTTGTCACTGAAAAGGCGGGGCACCTCAAATGGTGGCGCGCAGGAAAGGCGAATGCCGAAGTCGCGGGTGTTCCTGCGGTCAAGCCCGGTGGGCAGGCCGGGCTGCTCGATGTTGCGCTGTCGCCGGGGTTCGCGCGCGACCGGCTGATATACCTCACTTACTCTGAACCCAGTGCGGTCGGCGGTAGTGGGTTGGCGATGGCGCGCGGCGCTCGCGGCGGACGGCGCGCGGTTGACCGGGGTGTGCGTGCTGTGGAACGGCGGCAAGGGTGGGCAATATCTTGCGGTGATTGCCTTTGCCCCGACGGTCATTCGCTATTCCTGAGCCCGGGGGAGCGCCAGCGCTTAACCCCGGCGCAAGACGCGAACCAGCCGCGCGGCAAGATCCTGCACCCCACCCTTAATGGCCAGCCTGCAGCGGGCAATCCCTGGTCGAACAAGGTCGGCGCGGCGACCACGACCATCACGTCCCCGCCCGAAAATACCGGCGCGGCGAGGAGCGCGGTGGGGCAGGCCTTCACCTCGCCGGGCGCAAACCGAACCCCTTTTGAAACGTGGAGCACGGGCCACCGCAACCCCTACGGCCTCGCGTTCGACGCCGCCGGGCGGCTTCGGGAGAGCGAAAATGGACCGATGGGCGGGGACGAGATTAACCTGATAAAGCCGGGCCGCAACTTTGGCTGGCCGTATGCGTCGAACGGCAGCAATTACGACGGTATCGACATTCCTGACCACAAGCCGGGCGATGGCTATGGGTCGCCCAGGCTGTGGTAGAACCCGTCGATCTCGCCCGGCGGGCTGATGATCTATCGCGGGGGCAAGTGACCGCAGTGGAAGGGCGATGTGTTCATCCCCGCGCTGTCGGCGCAGGCGCTGATCCGCGTGCATCTCGCTGGTGAGAGTGCAACCAAGGCCGACCAGTGGGAGATGGAAAACCGTATTCGCGCGGTGGCGCAGTCACCCGCCTGAGACATCTTCCTCCCTGAGGACGGTTCGGGCGCCAGGCTGCTGAGGCTCGATCAAGTCCGCCGGTAGCGAAAATAATAGGGTTGGCGGCCCTCGCGGCGGGACTTGGCGCCGTAGCGGGTTTCGATCCAGCCGCTCGGGGGGGCGAGAAAGTCCGACGGTTTTTCGCTGAGCCATTCGAACGTACCGGCGTGGCGCTGCATGACCATCAGCGACCAGTCCAGATAGACCGGGTGGTCGGTCGCGAGGCGGAATTCGCCGCCGGGTTTGAGCTTGGCGGCGATGAGGCCGAGCGGGCCGCCGTTGACCATGCGGCGCTTGGCGTGGCGCGCCTTTGGCCACGGGTCGGGGTGGAGCAGGTAGACGAAGCTCAAACTCGCGTCGGGAATGCGGGCGAGGACTTCAAGCGCGTCGCCCATGTGTAGGCGGACGTTCGCTAGTCGCCGGTCGCGGACGTGGGCGAGGGCGGTGGCGACCCCGTTCAGGAACGGCTCGCAGCCGATGAAGCCGTGGTCGGGGAGCAGGTCGGCGCGGTGCGCGAGATGCTCGCCGCCGCCGAAGCCGATCTCGAAATGGAGCGTGCGCTGATCACCGAACAGGCGATCCGCGCTGACCTCGCCCTCCTCAGGGACGGCGATGGCGGGGAGCAGGGTCTCGACCAGTTCGGCCTGTCCCTTGCGCAACTTGTGTCCCGTCGACCGACCATAAAGCCGATTGATCGTCACTGGGTCGGTCATCTGCTGATCGGTTCACGACCCCGCCACACCCCGACGAGAAACAGCCCAAGCGCGAACAGCAGCGGTAGCCAGTTGCCCAATTCGGCGAACGGAGTGGGCGCGCGGGCGGCGGGAATGCGGGCGTCGATCTCGCCCGGCTCGCGCCACTCGAGCGACTGGAGCAGCGAGCCTTCGGCGTCGACCAGCGCACTGATTCCGGTGGGCGTCGAGCGGATCACGGGGATGCCCTCTTCAGCGGCGCGGAGGCGGGCCTGCGCAAGATGCTGCGGCGGGCCCCAGCGGCCGAACCAAGCGTCGTTCGAAGGATTGAACAGATAGTCGGGGCGATCGTGGCGATCAACGACTTCGCCAGAGAAAATGATCTCGTAACAGATCTGCAGGCCCATCTTGCCGAAGCCGGGGAGGTCCAATGTGCGCGGACCGGGACCGGGGTCGAAATCGACGTCGCCGGGGGCGAGACGCGACAGGCCGATGCTCGACAGGATCGGGCGCATGGGGAGATACTCGCCGTAGGGAACGAGGTGCGCCTTGTCATAGCGGGTCAGGAGCTGGCCTGTCGGGGCGAACACGAACAGGCTGTTGCGCACTCCGGCGGCGTTCTGGCCGTCGGTCGAGCGGACGCCGAGCCCACCGGTAAGGAGCAGGTCGCGCGGACCGAGCGCGCGGACGATGGCGCTGCGCTGTTCGGCGACGAGCGGCGCAGCGCCAGCGCGATTGTCCTCGAGCGGGGCGGTGATCGCGGCTTCGGGCCACAGGATCAAGCGCGGCTCGGCTGTGGCGGTTCCGGACAGGGTGATCAGGCGGCTTTCCGCGAACTGCGCTGCGCCGGGACGCCATTTGCTGTCCTGGCCGATGTTGGGTTGGACGATGCGAATGGCAGCACCGCGGGTGGCGGGGGCGTGGGGCAGAAGTAGACTCGTCAGTCCGGCGGCGATCGGGACGCTGAGGGTGATCGCGGCGTCGCGCATGCTGCGCATGCCGAGCCAGATCGCGCCGCCGATGAGGACGGTGAGTCCCGACAGGCCATAGGTGCCGATGAGCCCCGACGCGCGGCGCAGCGGGGTGTCGACCAGCGCGACCCCGACCGGGTTCCAAGCGAAACCGGTGAAGATCCCGGCGCGGAGGTATTCGCAGGCGATCCAGCCTGCGGCGAGGGCGAAGACAAGCGCGATCGGCTGGCGCCGCCCTATCCGCCAGGCGAGTCCGGTAGCGAGCATCGGGTAGACCGCGAGGTAGAGCGAGAGGAGGAAGACGGCGAGCCAGCCGAGCCACGCGGGCATCGCTGCCTGATAGGTAAAGCTGGTCGCGATCCAGTTGAGCCCGACGCAGAACTGGCCGAACCCGAAGCCCCAGCCCAACAGCAGCGCGGACCGCATCCGGGAGGCACCCGCGACCAGCCCGACCAGCAGCGCGAAGGCGAGCGGCATCAGCGGCCACAGCCCGAACGGCTGGAACGCGAACGCCGACAGCGCACCGGCGAGAAGGGCTACTAGGAACCGCATCAGGCGCTCGTCTGGGCCTCTTCGGGAGCGTGGAGGCGCAGGCGGATCATCCGGCGGGTGTCGGCTTCGATCGATTCGAAGCGCCAGCCCGAGGGGTGCTTGACCGACTCTCCCGGCGGGAGAATTCGGCCGGCCAGTAGGAAGGCGAGCCCGCCCAATGTGTCGATGTCGTCGTCGCCTGCGACCAGCCGCGCGTCGACGGTTGTCGCGACTTCCTCGAGTTCAGTGCGTGCGTCGGCTTCCCACAGGCCGTCGTCGAGCAGGATCAGGTTGCCGGTGACTTCCTCGTCATGCTCGTCCTCGATGTCGCCGACGATCTCCTCGACGACGTCCTCGATCGTGATCAGCCCCTCGGTCCCGCCGAACTCGTCAACGACGATCGCCAGGTGGATGCGGTCGGTCCGCATCCGCGCGAGGAGGTCGAGAACGCCCATTGATTCGGGGACGAACAGCGGGATACGCAGCAGTCCGTCGATGGTGCGCGGGCGGCCGGGATTGGCGAGCGCGCCGAACACGTCCTTGATGTGGATCATGCCGACAACATCGTCGAGATCGTCGCCGGTGACAGGCAGGCGACTGTGCTCGGCCTCGGCGAAGGCGGCGACGAGTTCGGCGAAGTTGAGGGTCTGCGGGACCGAGACAATGTCTCCGCGGGTGACCGCGACTTCGCCCGCGGTGCGGTCGCCGAAGTGGAGCAGGTTGCGAAGCATCTGCCGTTCGATCGGGCTGAGGTCGCCGCGCTGGGTGGGGACGGTCTCGGACGCATCGATGGCGTCCTCGATCTGGTCGCGAAGGCTCGTCTCGTGGTCGTCGCCGAAGATCAGCGCGCGCATTCCGCGCCAGAGGCGGGAGCCGGATTCGTCGGGGGGCGTCGCCACTCTAGCGGCCGTTTTCGTAGTAGAGGGGCTCGTCCGAGATCCGCTCGTACGGATCGGCAATGCCCAAGCGGGCGAGCGCGCGGGTTTCGCGGGCTTCCATGTCCTCGGCGGCGGTGTCGTCGAGATGGTCGTAGCCGAGCAGATGGAGCGTGCCGTGGACCATGAGGTGCGTGGCGTGCGTCTCGATTGGGATCGCTTTTTCGGCGGCCTCGGTCGCGCAGACGGTATGAGCGAGGACAATATCGCCGAGCATGAGCTCGGGACCGCCCGCCTCGCCGGGGTCGGCAAGCTCGTCGGGCTCGGCCATCGGGAAGGACAGCACGTTGGTTGGCTTGTCCTTGCCGCGCCACCGGGCGTTCAGCGCGCGGACTTCGTCGTCGCTGCTCAGGCGAAGCGCGATCTCGACGGCGCGAGATGTCGTCACGAGTTGCGGGAAAGCGCTTTCGGCAACTGCGGCATGGGCGGCACGCTCGGCGAGCGGCCCCCAGGCGATGCTACTGTCCCACTCCGCGTCGGCCTCGATGTTGATGTCGAGAATCATGACTGACCCTCGATGTTGATGTCGAGGATCATGACTGACCCTCGATGTTGATGATGTCGAGGATCATGACTGACCCTCGGTGGCGATGTCGAGCATCACTGGCCCGGCCCCTCATAGGCTTCGACGATCTTGCCGACGAGCGGGTGGCGGACCACGTCCTTGGCTGAAAAGCGGATCATCGACAGCTTGTCGATACCTT
>JANMWM010000076.1:0-4618 GCA_031394005.1 Sphingomonas sp. | reverse complement strand
CGTCCGCTCCTTTTGGCATGCGCAGACGTCGCTCCGTCCAACTCGCAAGATTAAGGGCGAGAGCGTCCTTTCTCCAATACGTCACGACTTGAACACCAATTGGTAGGCCGTCGATGCTTCCGAACGGAATGGCCGCAACTGGCACGCCAGCCATGCTGAAGGGAGCAGTCAATGCAAGCTGAGCGTCACGATAGAGAACAGGCCCTGACTCCAGATCAACGATAGTCTCTCCGCGTCGCAGTGCTGACGACGGCGTTGTGGGCAGGATCAAAGCATCGAACGCCTCAGGCTTGAAAACTTGCCGAAGACCTTCGATCACCCGGAGCCGCTGGTCCCGAGCCTCAAGGTATTTTGACGCCAGCATGGCGGCGCCGGCCTCAAGCGCTTTCCGCACAGGCGGGGAGAAGTCCTCCGGCGACACAGCGAGTGCAGACCGATGGACATGGGCTGCCTCCGCCCGGACAAGGGTCGTGTAGGCCTGATGCGTTAGCTCTAAATCAGGTACCACGATCGACGTCAAAACAGCTCCACCGGCTTTGAGCCGATCAAGCATCGCCTCGAAGGCTTCGCGCATCTGGCTTGTGAGGCGCCCTTCCAAATAGGCTCGGGGCACGCCAAACCGCGGCTTGTGAAGCTCGAGGAAAGGCAGTTCTCGTCCGGTCAGCACTTCGGTGACTAGCCGCGCATCGGCGACGTTGCGGGCTAGTGGTCCCGCGTGATCGCAAGTCGGGGAGAGCGGCAAAGCGCCGTCCAGCGGCACCAAGCCATGTGTCGGCTTGAAGCCCGTGATTCCGCACAGGGCAGCCGGAACACGGATCGAACCGCCCGTGTCCGTGCCAAGTGAGGCAAGTCCCGCCCCAACTGCAACGGCGACGGCAGAGCCACTCGAAGAGCCGCCGGATTGCCGCTCGGCATCGTGCGGGTTTTTGACATCACCGGTCCACTCGTTTTCACCGGTCAGCCCGAGTGCGATTTCATGCATGTTAGTCTTGCCGATGACGATGGCGCCAGAATCTTGCAGTCGGGCAACTGCTGTGGATGTTCCAAGCGCTTCAAGCTGAGCCCGGGTCCCGGCGCGGGTGGAGAAGCCTTGAACCTGGAACAGATCCTTCACAGTGATTGGGATGCCATGAAGAGGTCCGTGGTGAACTCCCGCTGCCTGCTCCCTGTCTCTCTCCCGTGCAGTCTTCAGTGCCTGTTCTGAACCAAGCTCAGCAATCACATTTAGAGAGTGGTGTTCGCTGATAGCGCCCAGTGCTTGCAGAACCAGAGCCTCAGCGGTCACTTGCCCAGCGTAGAGTGCTGTTTTTGCGTCCGTAATTGTAGGGATATGCGCATCTAGCTCCACTAAGCACCCTCTCACGGTAAACCCGGAAACGAATTTTTTTGAGCTATCCTCCTCTCGACGACCGTGCACAACCCGGGTGTTGGCCCTAGTCCTCGGCAGCGGCTGACGATTGGGTTGGATAAATTTGACCTTGACAGGTCGGCACGCCATGAAGTTCGCCGAAGAAAACGGTCTGGAGCCTATGAACATAGCAGGATCACAGTCGCACGGCTTTGACAAAGAGCGGCTGGCGCGGCTCGATGCGCACTTGCAAGATAGATACATCACGCCGGGGAGGCTTCCACACGCTCAATTACTAGTCGCGCGGGACGGGAAGGTGGTCCATTCCTTTTCGCTCGGCGCCGCTCGGGCCGATGGCCGCCCACTGCTGGACAACGCGATCTTCCGGATCGCCTCCATGACCAAGCCGATCACCTCGATCGCTTACATGATGCTACTGGAAGCGGGAAAGACGGCCCTGGACGACCCCGTCGCCCTCGTGATTCCCGAATTCGCAGATCTCGGTGTTTATGCCGGCGGGGGTGGCAGCGTCCCATTCGTCACGAGCCGGTCCTCGCCAGTACGGATGATCGACCTCCTGCGACACACCGCCGGCTTCACCTACAGTTTCCAAAATCGCACAAACGTGGATGCCGCTTACCGCTCGGTCAAATTGGATGCGTTGCGTACCACGCATGACAATGACCAATTCATCGCGGCCCTGGCCAAGATCCCACTGGAGTTTGAGCCGGGAGAGGCATGGAATTATTCGGTCGCAACCGACGTGCTCGGCGTCGTTGTCGCACGGCTCTCCGGGATGAGCCTTGGCGAGTTCTTTCGAACAAAAATCTTCGAGCCACTGAAGATGGTTGATACGGCATTTGATTGCCCGACCCAGAAGCTGGAGCGCCTGACGGACGCTTATGTACTGCATCCAAAGCATGGGCTTGTCCTCAACGACTCGGCCGAGAAGAGCGCATGGAGGACGCCCCCCAGCTTCGAGTCGGGCGGTGGTGGCCTGGTATCCACAGCGGCGGACTATCATCGTTTGTGCACCATGCTGCTGAACGGCGGCGAGCTAGATGGCGAGCGTATCGTCAGCCCGAAAACGATCCAGATGATGACCGCAAACCACCTTCCCGGCGGTGCCGATCTGATGCAGATGTCACGCTCCTTGTTCAGCGAGGAGGGCAACGCGGGGGCAGGGTTCGGGCTTGGCTTTGCGGTCAACGTGGATCCGCCGAAGACGATGGTGCCTGGATCAAAAGGCGAATTTTACTGGGGCGGGATGTATTCGACAGCCTTTTTCGTCGATCCCGTCGAGCGCGTGTCAATGATTTTCATGGCGCAACTCATGCCTTCAAACAGCTATCCGATACGGCGCGAAATCAAAACCCTCATCTACTCGGCACTCACGCGCTCCTACTGTTGAACTGCCAAGCGTCGCTGAATGTCTCGAGCACATCCGCTCATCGAACGCCTTTTTGCACTTTTCCGAAGCGGACACCCAGACGTGTTCGCGCGGTCGACGGGTCAGCCGCCGGGGTGAAACGTTGCTCGATGTGCATGGTCACCTCATCAGGGTAAAAGTAAACCTGGCTTAGGTTCCCGACCGCAGTGCCGGCATCCGAACCCGTTTCGCTGCTGCTGAAGCCCGTGGGCGTATTCGACGGCATCGACGGCAAGGTCCATGCCGACTGGTAGATGCTCGTCACCGGGGACAGGATCGTCTCGGTCGGACCTGATCTGCCGATCCCTATCAATGCGAAGCCGATCGACCTTCCCGGCACGACCCTGATGCCCGGCATGGTCGAGGGGCACGGTCACCTTTTCCTCCACCCGTACGACGAGACGAGCTGGGACGACCAGGTACTCCACGAGCCGCTTGTGCTCCGCATCGCGCGAGCGGTTGCAAGCGCGAAGGCGACCCTACTCGCCGGAGTCACCAGCGAACGCGACCTTAGAACGGGGGGTCGGGCTTTGCCGATGTGGCCTCAAGGCTGCGATCGATAAAGGCAAAGTAATCGTGGATCCGCCCCTCTCGCGAGGTAATGGCTTCCTCTCGTCACCCGAAAATGTTTGAACAGTCGATACTGTCGCTTGTGTCATTGATCGGATTGAAAAAGGCACTTGTATCCAGCATGCTAGTGGTCAAAATCTGACAGTTGATACCCATAGGTATAATGGCAGCGTGCGCCCCAAAAATGGTCATTAGTTGGCTGTCGTTCGTTCCCCAATTGCGGTCATTCATTGCTAATGTCATACTTTCCGCTGGAGATGCATGATGCAGCGAAAAAAACAGACGTGGGCGGTTATCGTCATTGCCATCACACCGATCGGCGGAACCATCGGTCGGCTTCATCTCATAGGCCCGAACCCGGGGACTTATTTCGTACTTGGCGTGCTGGCAGCCCTGTCGGTCTTGGGGATTGCCTACGGCGTCTGGGAAGCTCGTCGCGTGGTTCGATTAGGTTTACCCATCGACGACTAGCCACCCAATGTCGGTCGTTTGCGGACGCCCGCAATTGGGCACCAAGCGTGCGACTTTCACCACTAGCAAGGCTGCGGACGGCGTTGTTCCCGCTGTTCAGTGAGCCGCACATGAAACGTCATCCGGCTAGTTGAGCAGTGCTGATTTCCTAGGGAACGGGTATGCGTCCAGCCGGTTGGGCAGGGGATGGATAATTCCAGCGCTAACAGGTTCAAAGATTGCCACGACGGGCCCTCCACCGGCCGTGGTGCTCAATCTTCCGGGCAAATCCCCGCCAAAGGCTGGAAACAGGTCGCAGTGCGCACATGGAAGCAGTCGGGCGAGGATAATATCGCTCTGGTTGCCGCAGGCGTCGCCTTCTATGCATTTCTCGCGCTAGTGCCGCTACTCGGCGCCACCGTGCTTAGCTACGGCCTGATTGCCGCACCGGCCATGGTTCTGAGCAATGTTCGATCAATGACCACCGTGATGCCGGCCGACGCCGCCAAACTCGTTGGTGA
Organism: Sphingomonas sp.; assembly: GCA_031394005.1. Classification (GTDB taxonomy): domain Bacteria; phylum Pseudomonadota; class Alphaproteobacteria; order Sphingomonadales; family Sphingomonadaceae; genus Sphingomicrobium. The sequence goes on along the minus strand of JANMWM010000076.1, from coordinate 300 downwards.
GCAACTGATGAGCGTGGTCCACACATCGGCGGGCAAAAAGGGACTAGGGCTCATCCTCGCGCTTGCGGTTGCCTCGTTCGGCGCCCGCAACGCCGCTGGCTCAGTGATCACCGCGCTGAATATCGCTTATGAAGAGAATGAATCGCGCGGGTTTATCAAGCTCAATTTGCTTTCGCTGGCCATCACCGCCTCTGCCGTCGGCCTAGCGATCCTCGCGATGATCGCGGTGGCGACGCTGGGCTACCTTCAGACGCTGTTTCCACATCTTCCCGGCGCGCTCCTCTTCGTCGGCAAGCTCGG
>JANMWM010000072.1:0-11285 GCA_031394005.1 Sphingomonas sp. | reverse complement strand
CTCATGCAGCCGCCGCACAGCGCGAGCAGCTCGTCGAAACCCGCGTCGCGGATATTCTCCATCAGGCTGACACCGTCCTTGGCGGCGATGCTGCGTTCGCTCCCAGAGCGGTCGATAATCGTGATGCTCGTCATAGCTGTGCTCCTTGCCGGATCGGACACGAGGCTGCAATGCCCGCGTGAGGGTATCGCGGGGATGAAATTTCGAATGCGGATCGGGTTCCTGTTCAATCACGACCAGCTCCACCAGGTCGCGCACAGCCTGCCCATTGCGCTGGCGCTGGCGAAGATGGGGACGCGCGCCGAGATCGTGCTGGCGACGACCAGCGCGCGGATCCGGGGCGAGGTCGAGCGGGTGGCGGGGGACGCGGTCGGGGACGGGGTCGAGCTGGTCTCGCTTGAACTTCGCGGGCGCGGGACGCGGTTGCTCGAGCGGATCGCGGGGCGGTTGCTGCCGGTGCGCAAGCTTGGCGTGCTGGCCGACAATGTCGATTTCTTCCGCTCGATCGACGTGCTGGTGGTGGCGGAAAAGACTTCGCTGGCGTTGAAGTGGCGGTTCGGGCTCGCCGGGCTGAAGATCGTCCACACGCGGCATGGCGCGGGCGATCGGGCGATCGGGTTCGACAAGGCGAGTGCGGGGTTCGACGCGGTGCTGATTTCGGGCCCCAAGATCGGCGAGCGGCTGGTGAGCGAGGCGGGGATCGCGGCGGAGAAGCTGCACCAGGTCGGCTATCCCAAGTTCGATTTGCATGGCGAGACACGGGTCGAACTGCCGCTGGCGAAGGACGGGCGACCGGTGGTGCTCTACAATCCTCACTGCTCGCCATATCTGTCGTCATGGTTCAAGATGGGACCAGCAATCCTCGACTGGTTCGTGGCGCATCCGGAATATCAGCTGATCTTTGCGCCGCATGTGATGCTGTTCGAACGGCCGGTGGCGATCTCGATCGACAAGCTGCGCGTGGCCCGCCCGGGGCGGATCGAGGAGCGCTGGCGCCAGGCGGATAATATTGTCATCGACACGGGCAGCCGGGCATCGACGACGATGGCCTATACCAATGCCGCCGACATCTACCTCGGCGACGCGAGCAGCCAGGTTTACGAGTTTTTGCTGAGGCCGCGGCCGTGTGTGTTCTTCGATGCGCACCGGAGCGCGTGGCGGGGCAATCCCGATTTTGCGCATTGGCAGGCAGGGCCAGTGATCGATGACGTCGCCGAGCTCGGCGAGGGGTTGGCCGAGGCGCGGCGCGATTTCGAGGCGGTGTGCCGCCCGGTGCAGGAGCGATTGTTCGCGTACAGCTTCGACTTGACCGACGAGCCGTCGACGGCGCGCGCGGCGCGAGCGATTGCAACGATCGCGGGGCTGGCGGCGTGAGCGAGCGCGCACCTGAACCAATCGTACGGCGGATCTTTGCCAACCTGGCGCGGCTGATCGGGGGCAAGGCGGGGGCGGCGGTGATCAGCCTTGGCTATATGATCATCGCCGCACGTGAGTTGGGGCCGGCCGATTACGGCGTGCTGATGCTCGTCCACACCTTCGCAATGACCGTCGGCGGGATCGTCGAGTTTCCCGGCTGGCACGCGATCGTTCGCTATGGAGCGGAGGCGCTCGCTGCGGATGATCGTGGCCGGCTGGGACGGCTGCTGCGCTTTGCCGGGGCGGTCGAGCTTGTGGGCGGGGCAGCGGCGGTGGCGACGGCGGCGGTGCTCGGCCCGCTGCTTGGGGCACGGCTTGGCTGGTCGCCGGTCGCGGTGGGGTTTGCGCTGCCTTACAGTTTCGCGGTGCTGGCTTCGATCCGGGCGACCCCAGCGGGGTATCTGCAGCTGGCCGGACGGTTCGATCTGCTCGGTCTGCACACGCTCTTGGCACCGATGGTGCGGCTGGCGGGGGCGGGGATTGCGGCGGCGATTGGGGCGGGGCTGTACGGGTTCCTGCTCGCGTGGCTGGTCGCGGCGCTGGTCGAATGGGCGTCGCTGTGGGCGATCGGGCTGTGGGTAGCGCGGCGTGAACTCGGGTCGGTGCCGCTGGCGGGGTCGATGCGCGGGGTGACGCGCGAGAATCACGGCATCTGGCGGTTCATGATCGGGGCCAATGCCGACGTCACTTTCGGCGAGCTCGCCGGACGTATTCCGCCGCTGCTGATCGGGGCGACGCTCGGATCGGTCGCGGTTGGGATCTACTCATTGGCGCAGCGCGTGACGAGCGTGCTCGCGGTGCCGGCGCAGGTTCTGGGGCAGGCGGCCTATGCCGAGTTTGCCCGGGTGGTCGCGGCGGGGGGGCATGGCGCGCCGCTCAGGGCCGCTCTCAATCAAAGTTTGCGCATCGCACTGATTGCGGCAACGCCGGTGGTATTTGTGCTGCTGTCGTTCGGGCGGCAGGTGGCGGTGCTGATCGGCGGGTCCGCCTATGCCGGGGCGGCGGGGTTGTTGCTGTGGCTGACGCTGGCGCGCGCGATCTTGCTGGCGGGACCACCGGCGAGCGCGACGCTGGTCGCGTTGGGGCGGCCGGCGCTGTCGGTTGTGGCGAATCTGGGGAGCGCGTTCGCGACGTTGCCCTTGTTGTTCGTGCTGCTGGAGAAAGCGGGAATTGATGGTGCGGGGTGGCAGGCTGTCGTCCAGGCGGTGCTGGCGGCGGTGCTGCTGCTGTTCTTCGTGGGGCGCGAGAGTCGGCGGCGCGATCGCGGAGCTTTGGTGTGACGCGGATCGCCTACGTCATCAATTCGGTCGAGGGAGGCGGGGCGGCGCTGCCGGCGCCGCGGGTGATTTCGTTGCTCAAGCGCGAGGGGTATGAGGTCGTCGTGCTGGCGCTGACGCGGCGTAACGGGCGCGCACTGCCGGCGTTTGCCGCGGCCGGGATCGAGGTGCGGGTGCGCGACGGCGGTGAGCGTGATCATCTCGCGGCACTAGGGTGGCTGCGCGCTCAGTTGCGCGATCTGAAACCCGGTCTCGTCTGGTCTTCTTTGTCCCGGGCGACGCTGCTGTGCCAGCTGGGCGCGGGACGGGTGCCGCTGGTCAGCTGGCAGCATGCGGCCTTCCTTCGCCCGGCCAATCGCTGGCTGATGCGCGCGTTTCGGCGACGGACCGTGCTGTGGGTCGCGGATTCGGAGCAGGTCGCGAAGTTGACCGCAGCGCGGCTGCGGGTGTCCCGCGATCGGGTGATGGTGTGGCCATTGTTCGCGGCCGATCTCGAGGCGAAGCAGGCGGCGCCGTGGCGATCGGGCGAGGCCGTGCGGATCGGGAGCTTGGGGCGGCTCCATCCGGTCAAGGGCTATGACGTGCTGGTCGAGGCGCTGGCGAGGGTCGGCGGGCGGTATGAGGCGAGCATTGCTGGTGAGGGCGCGGAGCGGGATGCCTTGGCGGCTAAGGCTCGCGCGGCGGGGGTGGCGCTTTCGCTCCCCGGGTTCGTCGAGCCGGCTGCCTATCTCGCCTCGCTGCATCTTTATGTGCAGCCGTCGCGGTCGGAAGGGCTATGCGTCGCGGCGCATGAGGCGATGGCGGCGGGGCTGCCGGTGGTCGCGTCGGCAGTGGGAGAGTTGCCCAGCAGCATCACCGAGGGGACTGGCTTGCTTGTACCACCGGGAGATGCAGCGGCGCTGGCCGAGGCAATCGGGCGGCTGGTGACGGCGCCGGAGCGGCTTGCGGCAATGAGTGCGGCGGCACGCAAGCGGGTGATCGAGCGGTTCGGGCCCGAGCGGTTCGAAGCGGCGGGGAAGGCCGTGGTCGAGCGGCTGCGCGCGATTATCGCCTAAACCAGCGCTTCGCGTCGATCAGCCAGCCGCGACCGGTGCGATCTATCCTTTTCACGTCGATCAGCGTCACCTTGCCGCAGGCGGTGAGGGTGTGGAGGCCTTCATGGTAGCGGCCCGCGCTTGAGGGGGCGGTGAGGCGTTTGACCGGGTCGCATTCGAAGCGGTCGGGGGTCAGCGCATCGACGGCGAGGAGGCAGATCGCCGCGCCGTAGGTCCCGGCGCAATCCTGAACGGGGAGAACGAGACGGCCGTCGAGCAGGAACGGAGTGCCGCCGGGGCGGGCGCCGCTGCGGTTGACGCACATCGGGTTGCCGGGATGGGGGGTCCACGAACCGCCGAGCTGGTCGGCGAAGGCAAGATGGAGCGAGGCCTTGGCGTTCGCGGCGGAGGCGTAGGCGAGCCACCAGCGGCCGTCATGGCGGAACGGGGTCGCATCGACCGGCACGGTGTCGAGGCTGATGTCGGCGACGCGCTCCCAGCGGTCGGGGAAGACGGCGGCACGGTAAAGCGTAAGGCCGCCGCCCTTCGACGCTTCGGGGAGCATGTAGGTTTCGCCGTCGTCCTCGACCAGCGCGGGGTAGGACAGGTGCCACGGCTCCTCGACCACGACGCGTGGAGGCGAGACTGTGCCATCGGGGTCGATCGTGCGGTGGACGATGCGGCCGTGGCGTTCGCGATAGTCGAAGGCTTCGGCGAACAGGTGGAGCGTGTCGCCGCGCAGAATCGCGAACGGGTCGGCTTCGAAGGCGAAGTTGGCAGGTTCGTCGAGCCAGTCGATCTGGAACGCGTCGAGCGACACGGCGCGCGCTACGTCGGCGATCGCGGCGGCGACGACGCCGATCCGCCACAGGTCGCAGCGGCGCGGCATCAGCGGCGCTCCGCCACGACGGTGTCGAGCAGGGTGAGCCAGTTCGCCGCGCTGGCCGATGCATCGTGGCGCCGGGCGAGGGCCTGGCGCGCGGGCTCGTCGACCGGGGCGGCCTGCGACTGCGCTTCGAGCGCGGCGGAGATCGCGCGGCGGTCGGAGGCGACGATCCGGCCCAAGCTGGAGTGGGCGAGGATTTCAGCGAGCGCGACCGACGAGCGGGTCGCGATGACCGGCACGCCAGCGACGATCGCTTCGACCAGGGCGGCAGGGAAGCCTTCGAACGACGAGGTCGAGAGGAGCAGGTCGGCGCTGGCGTAGCAGGCTTGCATGTCGTTGACTTGGCTGAGGAAGGTGGTGCGGCCCGCGATGCCGAGCTTCGCGGCGAGCCGATCGAGCGAAGCGCGCTGGTCTCCGTCGCCGGCAATTATCAGGCGCGCATCGGGACGGTCCCAGGCGGCGAAGCCGGCGAGCGCGAGGGCAACCCGCTTTTGCGGGACGAGGCGACCGGCGATGAGGATGCGGGGAGCGTCGGCGGCGATGTGCGCAATTCGGTCCGTGTGCTCGACGATCGGCTCGCCGATAACGCTGATGCGAGCATCGGGGAGGGTGCGCTGCGCTTCGGTGGCGAGGGCGTCCGACATGGCAACGAGGCGGGCGAGGCCACGCACCTCGCGCCGCTTGCGCCATCCGAACAGGGCGTTGCGGAAACCGCCGAGGTCGGAGCGATCAAGCGGATTGCTGAGCTTGGCGACGATCGAGATTGCGATGCCCTGGTCGATCAGCCCGGCGAGAATGGGAAGATGAAAATTGCCGGGTCCGACGATCACGTCGGGGGCGGCGGCGGCGATGATCGGGGCCAGGCGGCGGGCGAACATTCGGCGCGAACCGGGAGCACGGGGGGTTGCGGGGACGGTCTCGATCACCGTGACCCGGTCAACGACCAGGGCGCGCGCCGGCCCAGCCTCGCTGCCGCACATGATGATGACCTCGCGCCCTGCGGCGGCCCAGTGGTTGGCGAGGCGGACGATTATCCGCTCGGTCCCGCCGGGTGCGAAGTCGTGGAGCACGATCGCAATTCGCCCCGCCGCACCGCCAGCCTTGCCGTCCTGTTCCATGCGCGCTCGATCCAAGGCCTCGACGCGCCTCTCTGGCCGACCTAGGGCGCGTCGCCAAGGGACGACTAAGGACGATGATAGCCAATAAGTGGACAGACCTGCCCGCCAGATGGCCCGTGATCGCCTTTGCGGTGATCGTCGTGCTGGCGGCTAGTCGGCTATTGCCCTTGCCGCTTCACTATAGTTCCGACCCGAACGAGGGGTGGAACGCGTTTCAGGCGCTGCGCGCGACCGGCGCAGGCAAACTCTATCCTCCAGCCGATGCGCTGACCGGCAATAATTATCCGCCATTGTCGTTCTTGATCGTCGGGGCGATCGGGCGGATCGCGGGTGACCAGATCGTTGCCGGGCGGATGGTGGCGCTCGGCTCGGTGGTGGGAATCGCGGGATTGATCGCAATGGTCGTGCGGCGGCTCGGCGGCGGGCGGGGGCGGGGGCAGGCGACAGGCGGGGCATTGTTGTTCCTGCTGCTCAACGCGACGCTGCTGCGCAAGTATCTTGCGCTCGACGATCCGCAATGGCTGGGGCATTTGCTGATGACGGCGGCGCTGCCGTTGCTGATTCCGGCGCGGGCGGGCGAGGCGCCGAGCGCGCGGCGGGTCGCGGGGGCGGCGCTGCTGATGATCGTGGGCGGGCTGGTCAAGCAGAACCTCGTCGCATGGCCGATCGCGGTGACGCTGTGGCTGGCGCTTCATCATCGCTGCGCGCTGGGCGTGTGGTTGGTGAGCGCGGCGGTTGCTGGCGGGACAGCGCTGCTTGCTTGCCGGATGGCTTACGGGCCGGCGTTCTTCCTCGATACGCTCGGCATGGCGCGCGATTATTCGGTGGCGCGGATGGTACGGCGGTCGGTTGGCGCGGTGGCGGTGATCGTGCCGCTGACCTGGTGGGCGTGGCCGCTCGCCAGACTGCGCAAGAACGACGAGCGGATCGACCTCATCAGCCTCGCGATTCTGGTCGCGGTGCCGCTCGGGATTGTCCAACGGAGTGGGGCGGGGGTCGATATCAATGCGCATTTCGAAACGTTTATCGCGCTGTCGATCGCAGCGCCGCTAGCGGTTGAACGACCACGGCGCGAGCGTATGATCGGCGTCGGCTTTCTCATCGCGCTGGCGATCGCGGGCGCGTTACTCGAGGCGAAGGAAGTGAGCCAGTTGCCCCGCCGCCGAACGGCGTGGGACGCGATGCAGCAGTACATCGCCGCGATTCCGGGGCCGGTGGCGTGCGAGGTGCAAGCGTTATGCTATTGGGCGGGCAAGGAGTTCGAACTCGATTTCTTCCTCTACAGCCAGCGAGCGCTGAAAGCGGGGCAGGCGCCGTTGCTCGATCGGGTGCTCGGCGAGCGGCGCTGGGCCGGGGTGATGATCGGCTCCGACGGCGCGCGCAACGCCGCCGAACGCGCCCGCGATCCCGTGGTGGCGCGCGTGACGCGCGCCATGCGGCCGATCTTCATTGACAGCGACGGCCGCCGCCTCATGGTGCCGCGCTGATGACCCGCCTCCTCCCCAGCCCGCAAACCCCGCTCGAGTTGGCGGTGATTATTCCCGTGCTCAACGAGGCGGCGAACATCGCGCCGTTGCTCGCTAAGCTCGAGGCCGCGCTCGCCGGGATCGTGTGGGAAGCGCTGATCGTCGACGATGATTCGCCCGACGGGACGGCGGAGGTGAGCCGCAATCTTGCGCGGGAGGACCCGAGGGTCCGTATCGTCCAGCGGATCGGGCGGCGCGGGCTGTCGTCGGCGGTGATCGAAGGGATGCTGGCGAGCGGCGCGCCGGTGCTCGCGGTGATCGACGGCGACATGCAGCATGACGAGACGGCGCTTCCCAAAATGGTCGAGGCGATCGTCGAGGACGGGAAAGATCTCGCGGTCGGGACGCGCTATACCGAGGGCGGGTCGACCGGCGACTGGGACGCCTCGCGCGAGAAGATGAGCCGGTTCGCGACGGCGCTGTCGCGGCGGCTGCTCAGGTGCGAAATCAGCGACCCGATGAGTGGCTTCTTCGCCATCCGGCGCGAGGCGATGGTCGCCGCGTTGCCGCATCTGTCGTCGATCGGGTTCAAGATCCTGATGGACCTCGTCGTCTCGTCGCCGCGGCCGCTCAAGATTGCGGAAATTCCCTACACCTTCCGCAACCGAGTCAATGGCGAGAGTAAGTTCGACGCGCGGGTGGCGCAGGAATTCGCGATCCTGCTGCTTGAGAAGCTGTTCGGGCGCTACCTTCCGGTGCGGTTCCTGATGTTCGCGATGGTCGGCTCGCTGGGGCTGGTCGTGCACCTTGCCGTGCTTGGCGGCGGGATTGGCGCGGGACTGGGTTTCCGCCTGGCGCAGACGCTGGCGGTAGTCATCGCGATGACCGGGAATTTCTTCCTCAACAATGTCCTGACCTTCCGCGACATGCGGTTGCGCGGGCCGAAATTGTGGCGCGGCTTGCTCAGCTTCTACGGGGTCGGAGGAATTGGCGCGGTCGGCAATGTCGGGGTCGGCAATGTTGTCTATCGGATTGAGGGGGTGTGGTGGCTCGCGGGACTGGCGGGGGTCGCGGTCGGGGTCGTGTGGAACTACGCCGCCTCGTCGCTCGTCACGTGGCGGGTCAGGAAGTAGCCCAGGCGAGCACGAACGCGCCAGTGGAGCGGAGGGCGGCCGGATCGTCGATCACGGCGCACAGGCCGGCTTCGACGCCCCCGACCGGCGCGTCGATCGGGAGCAACTGGATTTCGCGTGCACTGGCGGGAAGGCGCGGCGACTCGAGGAAGCACCAGGCCGCGCCGAACCAAGGGCCGTCGCACAGGATGCGCGACTGGCGCTCGTCGATGTCACGGTCGGCATGGTGGGCGTGGGGCAAGGGAGCGACGACGTCGCGGCTTTCGGCCAGATGAAGATCCCTCGCGCGGCCATAGTCGAACAGGCGGTAGGTGACGTCGAACGGCTGCTGGACTTCGAGGATGGTGAGCCCGGCGCCGAGCGCGTGGACGGTTCCGGCGGGATTGTAGAGGAACTGGCCGCGACGCGCGGGACGCCAGTCGATCAGCGCTTCGATCGAGCCATCGCGCGCAGCCTCGAGGAGAGCGTCGGGCGATACGGGTTCGTGCGTGCCGATGCCGAGGACGGCGCCGGGTTCGGCGTCGAGCACGATCCAGCATTCGTCCTTGCCGTGGGGCAGGCCGCGGGCGTGAGCGGTGGCCTCGTCGGGGTGGACCTGGATCGACAGGCGTTCGGTGGTGAACAGATATTTGGCGAGGACTTCGAGCGGACGACCGCCAGGGCGCTCGAACCAGATCTCGCCGATCTGACGCGCCGGATCCGCGCCGAAGCGGGGGTCGAGGCCGCACCGGCCCCACGGCTTGTCGAGCAAACGCGGTTTCAGATGCTCGATCACTTGGGGGTGGTGAACCATGCGTGTGCCTCGCGCACCCGCTGGGCATCGGCGAGCGGGGCGACGAGGATGACCTCGTCGGTGGCGAGCAGCATCAGGCCCTCGACCCCGAGCGCGACAATTCGCGGGCCAGTCGAGCGGACGAGGTTGCCGCTGCCATCGATGACGACCGATCCCGGGTCGACCGCGTTGTCAGCTTCGTCGCGCGGGGCTTGCTCAAAGGCGGCAAGCCAGCTGCCCACGTCGGACCAGCCGAAGTCGGACGGGATGATCCCGACGCGGTCGCTTTTCTCCATCACCGCATGGTCGAAGGCGAGCGCGGGGACGGTGGCGAAGGCAGCCGGGTCAGGGGGGTGGCCGACCGCCAGCGAGGTGCGCACCGCGGCGATGACGGCGGGGGCGTGGGCTTCGAAAGCGGCGATCAACGTTGCCGCGCTGGCGAAGAAGATGCCGCCGTTCCAGAGGTAATCGCCGCTCGCGATCATGTCGGCGGCGCGTGCGGCGTCGGGCTTCTCGATGAAGCGGACGGCGCGGCGAACGGCGCCGGTGAGGGGCTCGCCCGCCTCGACATAGCCGAACCCGGTTTCGATCCGCGTCGGCTTCATTCCGAAGGTGACGATGAGGCCAGCTTCGGCGCCGGCCCGCGCCGCGTCGACCGTCGCGCGGAAGCGATCGGGGGCGGTGATGTGGTGGTCGCTCGGTAGGATCAGGAGCAGTTCGTCGGGCACCTCGGCAGTCAGCGCGGCAAGCGCGATCGCAGCGGCGGTGTTGCGCGCGGCGGGCTCGACGACCAAGCGGGCGGCGGTTCCGGCGGCGGCGGCGATTTGCTCGACGGCCTCGACATGGCCCGGACCGCAGATTACGGTCGGGTCGGAGAAGAGCACGGTATCGGCGATCCGCTCGAAGGTCTGGCGAAGCAGCGAGCCGTCGCCGACGAGGTCGAGGAACTGCTTGGGCCGCGCCGCGGTCGACAATGGCCACAGCCGCGTCCCCGCGCCGCCCGACAGGATCACGGGGCGAATCTTGGCTGTCGGTTGGGCTTGCGTCATCGCTACCCTCTTTAAGCGAAAGCGATGTCGGGGGAAGCGGTTAGCGAGGTGTCGGTCGCGACACGGCGATCGCTTGAAACGTCGCGTTCCCCTTTCGACAGATGAAAAGAAACATTGCGATTGAGCGAGTTACCAGGAGTCAAAGGGACCGTGTCAACATTTCACCCGCCCAATCACGCAGATCTTATTGACGCGAACCCGCGCTACCCGTCTGCTGCATTGCACAATTTTTCAGGGGGAATCGATGACGCCCATTCGAAGGACTGCCGTGAAATCGGGGCTTGCCGCCCTAATGGCGGGGCTGGCGGCGACCCCGCTTTACGCCCAGGCGGCGATGGTCAAGACGCCCGACGCGCTTCACCAGGCGGCAATGTCGAACAAAGGCGACACGGCGTGGATGCTAGTCTCGTCGGCGCTGGTGCTGATGATGTCGGTGCCCGCGTTGGCGCTGTTCTACGGCGGGCTCGTGCGGACCAAGAACATGCTCAGCGTGCTGATGCAGGTGTTCATGATCGTCTCGGTCGCGGCGCTGATCTGGTGCACCTGGGGATATACGATGGCGTTCACTTCGGCGGGCAGCGTCGCGCCATTGTTCGTCGGCGGATTCAGCAAGCTGTTCCTGATCGGCGTATCGGCATCGACCTATTCCGCGACATTCTCGAACAATGTCTACATCCCTGAATATGCGTACGTCATTTTTCAGATGACTTTTGCGTGCATCACCCCGGCGCTGATCGTGGGCGCGTTCGCCGAGCGAATGAAATTCTCGGCGATCATGGTGTTTGTGGTCGCGTGGAGCACGCTGGTCTATTACCCGATCGCGCACATGGTCTGGTATTGGGCGGGACCCGACTTCCTGCCCGACACGCCGACCGATTACGGCTATCTGTGGGGCAAGGGCGCGCTCGATTTCGCGGGCGGGACGGTGGTTCACATCAACGCCGGGATCGCCGGCCTCGTCGGCTGCATCATGGTCGGCAAACGCGTCGGCTATGGCCGCGACGCCACCCCGCCACACTCGCTGACGATGACGATGATCGGCGCCTCGCTGCTGTGGGTCGGCTGGTTCGGGTTCAACGCGGGGTCGAACCTCGAGGCCAATGGCGTGACCGCGGTCGCGTTCATCAATACCTT
>JANMWM010000029.1:0-5955 GCA_031394005.1 Sphingomonas sp. | reverse complement strand
AATCGAAGCGGATCGCGCCGTCGCGTTCGCTCGCGGTGCATCGCGCGAACGCCGCCCACCGCGCCAGATCCCAGTCGGGGAAGGCGTCGTGGTTATTGTCCATCAGTGCCCGGGCCAGCCCGTCCCAGGTCGAATAGGTCGTTGGCTCGCCAACATAGGATGAAATCCGGTCGAGCCCGCGCTGCTCGATCTCGGGGCCGACATCGTTGATGCATGCCCCCGCGATCCGCTCGGCATCGCGCATTGCCATGACCATCGTCACGATCCCGCCCACTGATGTCCCCACGAATACCGCGTCGGCGATCCCGAGCTGGTCGAGCAGCTTGAGCAGGTCGGCGGCATAGGTCTGCGGAATATAGTTGGCGGGCTTGGGGTCATATTCGCTTGTTCCCCGCCCACGCAGGTCGACGACGAGCACGCGCCACTCTCCGGCAAAGCGGTCCGCAACCGGCGCGAAATCCCGCGCGTTGCGCGTCAGCCCCGGGATGCACAGGATCGGCGGCCGGTCGCGCGGCCCATCATAATCGCGATAATGGAGGCGAAGCCCGTCGGGGCTGTTCCAGGTGCAGTCGGTATAGTTCGCCATGTGGTTCCTCTTCGCACGCGAAGCCCCTATCGCGGGCCCATGCCGCTATCGCAAGCCTATCGCCCCGATCCCGCTATCCTTGCCTTGGACGGGAAGTTCTACGATCCTGTGGCACCGGCCGATTTCCCGAAGCAGATCGAGCTTTTCTGGAATGCGTCCTGGGCTGGGCGCATCGGCCTCGGCACCCTCGATCCCGCCGAGCGCATCGCCCACTTCGTTCGCTTCGAGCCCCTCCACGACAATCTTCCGCAGCCACTCGCGCTGCGCTATCACGGCCACCAGTTCCGCCATTACAACCCCGACTTAGGCGACGGCCGCGGCTTTCTCTTTGCCCAATTGCGCGATAATCGAGACCGCCTGCTCGACCTCGCGACCAAAGGCTCGGGCCAAACCCCGTGGAGCCGCCGCGCCGACGGCCGCCTGACGCTCAAGGGCGGAATGCGCGAAATCCTCGCCACCGAAATGCTTGAGGCGCTCGGCGTCAACACGTCCAAATCATTCGCCCTTTACGAGACCGGGGAGGACCTATGGCGCGGTGATGAACCCTCCCCGACCCGCTCAGCAGTTCTCACCCGCCTCGGCCACGGCCACATCCGCATCGGCAGCTTCCAGCGCCTCGCCTACCTCGGCCAGACCGACAATATCGCCAAACTTACCGCCTACTGCCTCGCCAACCTCTACGCCGAGCAGCCCAACGACGACACCCTCGCCAACGCCGCGCTGCTGTTCGACCGCGTCTGCGCCGCGACCGCGCGCCTCGCCGCCTCCTACCTCGCCGCCGGTTTCGTCCACGGTGTGCTCAACAGCGACAACATCGCCATCTCGGGCGAGAGCTTCGACTATGGTCCGTGGCGCTTCACCCCCTTGTGGGACGAGGCTTTCACCGCCGCCTATTTCGACGAGGCCGGCCTCTACGCCTTCGGCCGCCAGCCCGAGGCGATCCACTGGAACCTCGCCCAGTTCGCCGGCTGCCTCGCGCTCTTGGGCGAAGTCCCCGGACTCGCTGACACGCTGAACGGTTGGAGCGACCGCTTTCAGTCTGCACTCGTCGTGGCGCTCGTTGTCCGCCTCGGCGTCTCCCCGACTGCCGACGACCGTCCCCTCGCCGCCGCGCTGATCAAGGCCCTCCAAACCCGCACCTTCACCATCGACCGCCTGTTCTTCGACTGGCGCGGCGGCCGCAACTCCGGCGGCGAGACCTACGCAGCCGAACCTTTCCGCGCGCTCGCCACCACCCTCGCCGGCCGAGCCACTACCCCGACCCACCCCTATTGGTCCGACCCCGATCCCTGCTCACTCCCCATCGAGGAAGTCGAGGCCATCTGGGCCCCGATCGCCGCCGACGACGACTGGTCCCTCTTCCACACCAAGCTCGCCGCAATCCGCCGCATGGGTGACGCCATGGCGTCCTACCCTTGACCGTAATCGACGGACAGGCCAGCACCGCGTCGGTGAGCAAGACCATCGACCGCCTGATCTCAACCGAACCCGCGACCGGCGCCGAACTATGGTCGGCCCCGATCGGCGACGCTGCCGCCGAAGTGGCCGTCGCGCGCGCCGCGTGGCCCGCCTGGGCCGCGCAATCGGTCAGCTACCGCATCGAGACGCTGCGCCGCTTCGCCAATGTCGTGCGCGCCCAATCCGACGTCTTCGCCGACCTCATCGCGCGCGAAACCGGCAAGCCCTATTGGGAGGCCAAGACCGAAGTCGCCTCAGTTATCGCCAAGGTTGATATTTCGGTTTCGGCCTATTCCGAGCGCACCCCGATGCGCAAGATGGAGGGGGCGCTCGGCGCCAAGGTCGCGGTCCGTCACAAGCCCCACGGCGTGCTCGCCGTGCTCGGCCCCTACAACTTCCCCGCGCACCTCCCCAACGGCCACAGTGTCCCCGCGCTGATCGCCGGAAACGCAGTCGTCTTCAAGCCATCCGAGAAGACCCCCGCAAGCGGCGCCTTTCTCGTCGGTTGCCTGCTCGAGGCAGGCGTCCCGGACGGCATTATCCGCCTGCTAATCGGGGGCGTCGATGAAGGCAAGGCGCTCGCCCGCGATCCCGGCATCGACGGCCTCCTGTTCACCGGCTCGGCCGGCGCCGGTGCGTCGCTCGCCCGCCAATTCGCCGAGACCCCGAGCAAAATCCTCGCGCTCGAGCTTGGCGGTAACAACCCGATCGTCGCGTGGGACGTGAAAGACCTCGACACCGCCGCGACGATGATTGTCCAGTCGGCCTACCTCTCCGCCGGACAGCGCTGCACCGCTTGTCGCCGCCTGATCGTCGAGGACGGTGCCGAGGGGCCGCTGCTCGACGCGATCGTCAAGCTGATCGACCGCATCATCGTCGATCAACCGATGGCCGAGCCACAGCCGTTCATGGGCCCCGTAATCGACCTGATGGCCGCCGACATCCTCCAGGACCGCTTCCTCGGACTGATGATGAAGGGCGGGAAAGCCATCCGCCGCCTCGACCGCCCCCATGAAGAGCGGCCCTTCCTAACCCCAGCCCTGATCGACATGACCGACGCCCGTGACCGGCTCGACGAGGAATTGTTCGGCCCGGTCATCCAGCTCATCCGCGTGAAGGACTTCGACGCCGCGATCGACGAGGCCAACAACACCCGCTTCGGTCTGGCGGCAAGCCTGATCGGCGGCAGCCCGCAGATGTACGATACATTCTGGGCCAACGTCCGCGCTGGCGTCATCAACTGGAACCGCCCGACCAACGGCGCGCCGAGCAACGCCCCGTTCGGGGGGATCGGCGCCTCGGGCAACCACCGCCCGAGCGCCTATTACGCCGCCGATTACTGCGCTTATCCGGTCACCAGCGTCGAAGCCGACATCGCGCGCGCCACCATCAGCGAAGGCCTCCGCGACCCCAAGGGCGACCGCTAGCTCCGCATCTCAGGCAGATATTCCTCATTCGCCGCGTCGCTGAACTTGGTCACGCGCGCATCGAACCGCATTCGTACCTTGCCCGTCGAGCCATGCCGCTGCTTCGCGACGATTAGCTCGGCGGTGCCATAAACCCGGTTCATCTCCTCCTGCCACTCATGAAATCCCGGATGATCGTCGGCCGGCTGCTTGGAGGCGAGGTAATAATCGTCGCGATAGACGAACAGCACGATATCGGCGTCCTGCTCGATCGACCCCGACTCGCGCAGATCGCTCAGCTGCGGCCGCTTGTCCTCGCGCTGCTCTACCGCGCGGCTTAGCTGCGACAGCGCCAGCACCGGCACATGCAATTCCTTGGCGAGCTGCTTCAGCCCGCGGCTGATCTCCGATATCTCCTGCACGCGATTGTCGCCCGCCGAGCCCTTGCCGCTGCCCTGCAGCAGCTGCAGATAATCGACCACGATCATCCCGACATTCTTCTGCCGCTTCAACCGCCGCGCCCGCGTCCGCAATGCCGCGATCGTCAGCCCCGGTGTGTCGTCGATATACAGCGGCAGCCCCGACAGCTCCCCCGCTGCGCGCGCCAGCTGCTGGAATTCCTGCTTGCTAATCCGCCCGGTGCGCAAATTCTCCGAACTGATCCCCGACTGCTCGGCGAGAATGCGCGTCGCCAGCTGGTCGGCCGACATTTCCAGGCTGAAGAAGGCCACCGCCGCCCCCGCCGACTTGTCCTTGTCGATCCCGTCCTCGACATCGCGCGAGAAGCGCTGCGCCGCCGCGAACGCCATGTTGGTCGCCAGCGCAGTCTTGCCCATCCCCGGACGCCCGGCGAGGATCGTCAAGTCCGACCGATGCAACCCGCCGATCTTGGTGTTGATCGCGTCAATTCCGGTGGTAATGCCCGACAAATGCCCACCATGCTGAAGCGCCAACTCGATATTCTTGATCGACTCCATCGACGCTTCGGCGAAGCTCTTGACCTTGCTTTCGCTCCCGCCCTCCTCGGCGACTCGATAGAGCTCGGTCTCGGCCCGCTCGATCTGGGCCAGCGGGGCGACCTCCTCGCTCGTGTCGAGCGCCCCCTCGACCATCTCGCGCCCGACCCCGACCAGCGCGCGCAGCAGCGCTAGATCATAGATTTGCGCCGCGAAATCCCGCGCCCCGATTACCGCCGCGCCCGACCCGGTCAACTGCGCCAGATACGCCGGCCCGCCGACCTCCTTCATCGCCTCGTCGCCCTCGAACATCGGGCGCAGCGTGACCGGGTTGGCGATCATGTTCTTGTCGTTGAGCCGCAACACCGCGTCATAGATCCGCCCGTGCAGCGGCTCGAAGAAATGATGCGCTTTTAAACGGATCTGTACGTCCTCGACGATCCGGTTGTCGATCATCAACGCCCCGAGCAGCGCCGCCTCGGCCTCGATGTTGGCGGGGAGGGTTTGAGCAGAAGGAAGGTCTTGCGACCCGTCGATGCGGAGGATTGCGGCCATAGCTTTGACTACTCGGATGTCGCCGTCGCCTCTACCGGAAGTTCGCTACTGGGGAACTTTTTCGGTGACAAGTGTATGGAAAACGCTGGGCATAACCTGCTAAGCAACTAGTTGTATTATATTTTTATCCGAAAGTTCATGCACAAGCCAGCTGATGCAGTTTGCATTACGAGCGGCTCCGACATATCAGAATGGGACAGGTTGAGGCGGTGCTACGATCCAGCTCGGTATCTGGATCGTACGGTCACCATTGCATCAAACGGGTCACACTCGCGTTGACCAATGTGCGTCGGTCATCGACTGGGCGTTCGCTCAACGAAGGTGCATTAGTCCTTCACAACGTCCGTGTCATTTGATGACGGCAAAAATATCCGTGGATGTCCTGTGGACAAGTCGCCCGTCCCCGCTTTCGCGGGATGACGGGGAAGCAACGTGCGGCTACCTCGTTCCGAATGAGCATCCTCTCCGACCGCTGGATTCGTGAACAGGCCCAGCAACACGCCATGATCGAACCCTTCGTCGAAGCGCAGCGCCGCGACGGCTGCATTTCCTACGGTCTCTCGTCCTACGGCTACGACGCGCGCGTCGCAGACGAGTTCAAGATCTTCACCAACGTCGATTCGGCGATCGTCGATCCCAAGGATTTCGCCGCCAACAGCTTCGTCGACCGCAAGACCAATTGCTGCATCATCCCGCCCAACAGTTTCGCGCTGGCCCGCACAGTCGAATATTTCCGGGTGCCGCGCGACGTGCTCGTCATCTGCCTCGGCAAGTCGACCTACGCGCGCTGCGGGATCATCGTCAACGTCACCCCGCTGGAACCCGGCTGGGAAGGCCATGTCACGCTCGAATTTTCGAACACAACCCCGTTGCCCGCGAAGATCTACGCCAACGAGGGCGCGTGCCAGTTCCTGTTCCTCAAGGGTAACGAGCCGTGCGAAGTCAGCTACGCTGACCGCGCCGGCAAATATATGCGCCAGCAGGGGGTGACCTT
>JANMWM010000004.1:0-1720 GCA_031394005.1 Sphingomonas sp. | reverse complement strand
GGCGATCATCGTCCTGCTCGTCTTCATGCTCGTAATGAACGGGCTCGCCATCTACCTCCGCAACCGCTTCGAGCGACGCTGGTGAACAATATGACCAACGAAAAACTCCCCATCGGTTCGACTTCGCCTGTCCCGATGCCATCGACCGCGATTGCCGCCGACGCGGCGCGTGACCAGCGCGATGAAATGGGTGGCGAGGACGCCCCCGCGGAGCCGTCTAGTCTCGACGGAAGACGCCCCCCGGCTGCGCCTGCCGCTCCCGTTATAGAAGTCGCGCCAGACCCCGGACTGGAGCCGCTTGGTAGCAAGCCCGCCAAGATGCATGCCGAAGACATCCACGTCTCCTACGGCGACAAGGAAGCCCTCAAGGGCGTCTCAATCGACGTTCACGAGGACCGCGTTACCGCCTTCATCGGTCCGTCGGGCTGCGGCAAATCGACCTTCCTGCGCTGCCTCAACCGGATGAACGACACGATCCCCGGCGCGCGCGTGACCGGCGAGATCACACTCGACGGGGCCGATATCAACGGCCCGCAAATGGACGTCGTCCAGCTTCGCGCCCGGGTCGGGATGGTGTTCCAGAAGCCCAACCCTTTCCCCAAGTCGATCTTCGAGAATGTCGCCTACGGCCCGCGCATCCACGGCCTCGCCACCGGCAAGAGTGAGCTCGACGCGATCGTCGAGAAAAGCCTCAAGCGCGCCGGGCTGTGGGACGAGGTCAAGGACCGGCTCCAGGAAAGTGGCACAGCTTTGTCGGGCGGCCAACAGCAGCGGCTGTGCATTGCGCGCGCCATTGCGGTGGATCCCGAAGTGATCCTAATGGACGAACCCTGTTCGGCACTCGATCCAATAGCCACCGCCAAGATCGAGGAGCTGATCCACGAATTGCGCGGCCGCTACGCCATCGCGATCGTCACGCACAACATGCAGCAGGCAGCGCGCGTGTCGCAACGCACCGCCTTCTTTCACCTGGGTGAAATGGTCGAATACGGCCGGACCAAGGATATCTTCACCAACCCGCGCGAATCCCGAACCCAAGATTACATCACCGGCCGTTACGGCTGAGGCGAAGGAACGACATGGCCACCACCGCTGGACATACGCTGAAAGCGTTCGACGTAGATCTCGATCGGCTGCGCGCCCTCATTAGCCAGATGGGCGGGCTTGCCGAGCATGCAATCCGCGAGTCGATGCGCTGTCTCGTCCAGCGCGATCTCGAAGGCGCGCTGCGTATCGTCGAGAATGACAAGAAACTCGATGCGCTGGAAGTCGAGACCGAGCGCCGCGCGATCCACATCCTAGCACTGCGCGCGCCGATGGCCGGCGACCTGCGCGACATCGTCGCGGCAATGAAGATCTCGAGCGTCGTCGAACGCATCGGCGACTATGCCAAGAATATCGCCAAGCGTGTCCCCTCGCTTGAGAATAGTGGCGCGATCGAGCCGCTGTCGCTACTTCCCGAGATGGCGCGCATCGCGACCTAGATTGTACATGACGTGCTGACCGCCTTCGTCGAGCGCGATGCCGATGCCGCGGTCCGGGTCTGCGCGCGCGACCAGGCGGTCGACGATTTCTACGATTCGATCTTCCGCACACTGCTCACCTACATGATGGAAAATCCGCAGAACATCGGCCAGTCGGCGCATCTGTTGTTCGTCGCCAAAAATCTCGAACGCATCGGCGATCATGCCACCAACATCGCGGAGATGGTCTATTATGC
>JANMWM010000332.1:0-2516 GCA_031394005.1 Sphingomonas sp. | reverse complement strand
CCTCAAGAAAACTTCCAATTTCTTCCTGCGTCTCGGGTTCGTAGAGGAGTGGAAAGACGACGGATGGATGATCCTCAAGCGTGGCGGGATTACCCTGGAGTTTTTCCCGTTCCCCGATTTAGACCCTGCTCAGAGCAGCTTCAGTTGCTGCCTTCGATTGGACGATATGGCTTCATTCTATGAGGCTTGTAAGGGTACTGGCTTACCCGAACAGTGCTCGGGGTGGCCTCGCGTCCAGCCGCCAAAGCGGGAGAGCAGCGGGCTTACTATCGCCTATTTGATCGATCCTGACGGTTCCTTGCTTCGCCTGATACAGAACTGAGGCCGATGTCGGCTGTCCACCACTTCCAGCCGTTCGCGGCGCATGGGCCTCACAGCAAAGCTTTAGCGGTGCGGTAGCAGTCGTCGATATGTGATTTGCCGACCAACTTCATCGCGCCGAAGCCGATTGCGGCTGCGATACCTGACCCGACAAAGGGGACATATTTGGCAATCGATGCAGTGGCGACACGCTTGCCGACGCGACGCAGCAATGCGGTCACGAGCCGTTTGGTGACCATCCGGCCAATCACATTGTTGCCCATGCTCGACGCCATAACAAACACCTTCTGCGCGAGGTGCGGCTCGAGCTTACCAACCTGCTCGTGATCCAGCTCGAACCGCTTGCTAATTTCAGGCAGCATGGTGGTGAGGAGGCTGATGTCTGCGACAATGTCGACACCCGGAATCGGCACGACTGCCGCACCCGCCGCCATCAACGAGCGCTTGGTGACTAACTTCCTGCATTCCGCCCTGACGAGGTCGAGTTCCTTAATGCTGCTGATCATGAGCTATCCACTTCGCAACCCTGAACGCACTTCTCCGCCGATCGCTGCGTCTGAGCGTTGCTATCGTCTCTTCGGATCATCAGTTAGTTCGCGCGGACGACCAGTCATTTGCGATTCCGCCAGACGACACAATGCAAAATCGCCTTTCTGACAAAACACTTTCCATATGGGAAAGTTTTCGGTTGCCAGGCTGGAAAGTACAGGATACCCATTTTCCAACTTGGAAAAAGAGGTCCCATGATGACATCAACTGAAGAAGCCCTCGCCGCGCTAGAGGCCAAGAAATACGCTGAGCGCCAGCTCGCTGCCGTCGCAACCTGCCCCCCGTGGCGTCACGCGGTGTTCGGCGCAATAATGGGCGCAATAGTGTCGGCCCCCGCTTTTCCCACCGTAATCCGAATGGGACTCATCGCCATCGTCTTCTCCGCTATCGCTATCGTCGTTCAATCCGACCGCCAGCGCCTGGGCGTCTTCGTTAATGGCTATCGAAAAGGTAAGACGCGGCTGGTTGCGCTTCCAATGTTGGCGGTCGTGCTGGGCCTCTACGCGCTTTCAATGTGGTTCGGAGACGGACGCGCTGATCGCGTAACCCCACTGCTTCTTGGATCCTTCGCTTTTGTCGTTGGCGTCATCGGAAGTATCATTTGGCAGCGCGTCTTCGTGTCAGAACTGGGAGCTTAAAGTGGAGCTTCCCGACGGGTTCGACGCCGTGCTCCATCCGCCCGCGCGTTTGCAGATCGCGGCGGTCCTCGCCAATGTCGACGATGCCGAATTCGCAAGGCTCAAGACCATTACGGGTACGAGTGATTCGGTAATGTCCAAACATCTCTCGGCACTATCCGAAGCAGGTTACATCGTATTGAATAAGGCAGCGGCAAATGGGCGACGGCGCACTTGGGTTTCGTTGACCCGCGCCGGGCGAGACGCATTTAGAGGACATGTCGCGGCACTAGAAGCGCTTGTCGCCGGAGACGACGCAGCGACTTAGGTTTCGACTAACGAGTGAATGCCTTTCAACGGCAGCTTTCCCGTTCAAACGCCAAACGCGGAAAACCGCTTACCATCAGAATGAGCCGTTCGGCCGACCGGGGGACCGATGCCAAGAGCGGACGGTCGGCTTCCGACCCAACGCCGGTCATTTAGGCGGGGTCCGACCTCGAAAGCCGTGCATTCGAGAGCAGCGTTTAGGCTTAAGCTGGCCGTAATCCATCAGTCTGCTGTCCGATTCCACTGGAAAAAAAGGACATTGTGCTTGCCCATTGAGCAGCGCCAATTTCGGCCCATTTCGGCATTCAGGTGTTCGGCGTCAGCCGGGACTTCTCAACTCGATCGGCAACCCGAACGCGGACGACGACTGTCGAATGGTGGCCACCCGAACCGTAAAAAGCTCAGCGCTGCAGCCCTGAACTTGCTGGTCCAGAAAGGGTTGGGCGACCAGAGGGTGACTGCCTTGGACCTTGGCGTACAAGCCTACGCGATGTCCTGCCCTCGATCAAAGGACGCTGGGGCGAAGGCTACGGGCGCGCTCATGCCCGGCGATCATACTTACAAGTCGCGCGACCAGTATGGCTGGCGGGCATGGCTTAATCTGAACAACCACACCCGAAAAGCGCGTTGACAGGGCTGGCGGGAGATCCACCGCGGTGTGGATTATGAAGGGCACGCAAAGATCCACGAGGACCTCCACCA
>JANMWM010000324.1:0-8170 GCA_031394005.1 Sphingomonas sp. | reverse complement strand
ACCGACGACGTCAAGGGGCTGCGCGAGTCCACGGCGCTGAAGGAGGTCGTCGCCGAACAGGCGCTCGAGCTGTGGCTGCATAGTCACAACGATGTAGCCCGCTTCCTGCGCTGGCTTGGACGACGGGGCCTTGGTCGCGCTGCAAGCAGATATCGCAAGCAACAGCGGCAGCACGGCGCCAATCACGATTCTGGCGCGCAGATCCCGAGGACGCGTTACTGACTGCACCAATGTCTCCTTGCCGAAGCCTTGCAATCAGCTGTTGGCAGAAGACTACGTCGTGGGCTCGTCACGAACAGCGGTTGAACGGACTGCGACTTTCTCTGTTCCCTGCCAATTTGTCGTTCAAAATATCGCCGCCGCCACCGCGATTCGACGTCGGGATGCTCCATCACCATTGCGGCTATGACGTCTAGCTCGCGCTCCGCCTTGATTTTTGGGGCGCTGGCGCAACCACTAACACCCGGAAGCTGCCGGGGATGGCCTTGGGCCGCGCATTGCCCACCGGCGCGGCAAGCGTCGCCGACGGCAGATAGACGCGCCCCGTCGACGGATCGATCGCGATCGTCCGGGCGCTCACCACGGTGGCAACGTGCCCAACGACCGCAGGCGCAGGGCTAAGCCGAATGATCGTCAGTAACCCGTCCCGGCCGGACGGTATCAGCGCCAGATGTCGCTCGACGTCGAAGGCCGCACCATCCGCTCCCTTGCCAATCGGAAGACTTGCGACTCTGCCTCCGTTTGGCGACGAAACGATTGCAACGCCGTTCGCGCACGCTGACACAATCTCTTTAGTGGCGGGATCATAGGCGATCCCGGTCGGACCATCGCAGCCCGCAAGGGCGATGTGCCGCACGACCTTTCGACGTCGCGTGTCGAGCACGACGACCTCGTTCTTGTCTTCGACGTTTACGAACAGGCGACCGTGGCCATCGGCGGCCCCCAGTTCGAGCGAACCCCCGATCGGGACTGTCGCAACGGCCTTGGCCGATTTCGGATCCACCACCGTCGCGTCGCCGCTCCCCGGATTGAAGATCCAGACCGTCCGGGTGGTCGGGTCGTAGGCGGCCGCGTCCGGATTCTTGCCAGTTGGGATCGTTGCACGCACTTGGCCGGTGCGGCCGTCGAACAAAATGGCGTCGTTCGTCTCGCCATTGGTGGAAATCACGTCATGCGTTCCAGGGATTGCCAGCGCCGCGTGGACCCGGTGGCCCGGAACGATCCTGTCAGTCGCAACGCCGGTGCGAAGGTCGATCGCCGTTACTCCGTCTGCGTGCGCAACATAAAGCCGTTGGCCAATCGGATCGACGCTCGCCAGGTCCCACCCGCCGTCACCGGCCGGAAGCTGCGTAACCACGGAGTATGACGGGACAGCGGCTCCGGCGATGACCGCAAGCGATGAGAAAAACAACGAGACCGTTCCGAACATGACGCACTCCTGTATGATCGCTGCCGACCAAGCTGATCGCCTGTCGGATGTCCAGCGTAGCGTTTCAGTCGAAGCAGACTCGTAAACGGCTGGGCCCAATTAACGTCGGGTGAGGGTAGATTGCTATTCGAACTCCCCACGCCATAAGTTGAGCGTCGCAGACCGATGGCTTGACCAAAGCCGGAAGCGGAAAGGCAGCTTGCGGGTAAGCGAGGTAGGATACTTGCCAGAGAAGGAATGCCTGCCACGCGTTGGCAAATATCAAGCGTCTACTAGGGTTTGATGCCTTGCTACCATGAGCTGCCAACCGTTCGCATAAGCCATCGACGGTTTATCGAAATTCCTTCCGGATTTGGCACGCCACAGTTAGTGCCGCAGATGAAATCTCGGGGAAACATAGATACATGATTTTACGTTGTTTTCTGCTCGCCGCTAGCACGACCTTAGTGCTCGCCGCTCCCGTTTTTTCGCAGACAAAGCCAGCTTACGGCAGCTGGGGTTACCAACCCGCCGCAATGGATCGCTCGGTCAAGCCTGGCGACGACTTTTGGGCCTTCGTCAACGGCAGCTGGGACCGGACCACGCAAATCGCCGCGGACCGAACCTCGGCTGGCCCGTTCGTCACCTTATCTGACGCCTCGGAGCGGGACGTGCGCTCGATTGTCGAGGGATTTGCCGACGCGCCGAAGCGCGACCTGGCCGGTCAGCAGATCGGCGACTTCTACGCCAGCTTCATGGATGAAGCGAAGATCGACAGTCTCGGCGCGGTGCCGCTGAAGCCCTATTTCGCGCAGATCACCGCCGCGCAGACTCGCCCGCAGCTACTTGCGCTGTTCGTCGCGACGGGGTTCGCGAGCCCGGTCGGCATCGGGCTCAGCCCCGACTTCAAGGATCCGACTCATTATGTCGCGACAACCGGCCAGGCTCGGCTTGGCTTGCCCTCGCGCGAATATTATTTGTCGAACGACCCGAAGATGGTCGGGCATCGTGCCGCGTATCGTGACTATATCCAGACAATCCAGCGGCTTTCCGGTTTGCCTGGCGGCGCGGCCGCGGCCGATCGGATCATCGCGCTCGAGACGGCCCTTGCCCAAGCGCAATGGACTCAGGCCGACCGCCGCGACGTCGACAAGACCTATAATCCGATGAACCGTGCTCAATTGACTGCACTGGCGCCCGAGTTTGACTGGACCACAACGCTGTCCAAACGGGGATTGGGGACTGCGACCCAAATTATCGTCAGCGAGCCGTCTGCGGTGACCGGCGCGGGCAAGCTGCTGGTCTCCGTTCCAGTCTCGACTTGGCGGGAGTGGCTCGCGTTCCGCTTTGCTTCCGATCATGCAACCGTGCTGTCGAAGCCGTTCGACGACGCGCACTTCGAGTTCTTCTCGAAACGCCTAAGCGGCGTGCAAGAGCAACGCGAGCGTTGGAAGCGCGGCGTTGCGATCGACAACGCGTCACTCGGCGAGGCCATTGGACACATCTATGTGAAGGATCATTTCCCGGCCGAAAGCGAGCGCCAGGTGGGCGAATTGATCACCAACCTGCGCGCCGCCTATGCGGAGCGGATCAGCGGCAATAGCTGGATGGATGAGGCCACGCGCCGCGAAGCACTCGCTAAGCTCGCTGCGTTCGAGCCGCGGATCGGCCACCCCGTCAAATATATCGATTACTCGACAATGAAGGTCGTCAGAGGCGACGCTTTCGGCAACGCAATTCGCGCCGAGGACTTCCAGTGGAAGCTGCAGCTCAAGCGCTTCCCGAAGCCGGTCGATCGCACATTGTGGGGCATGACGCCACAGACGATCAACGCCTATTATAACCGGTCGGTCAACCAGATCACCTTCCCGGCCGCAATCCTTCAGGCACCTTTCTTCGATCCAGCGGCGGATCCGGCAGTAAATTATGGCGCGATCGGCGCGGTCATAGGGCACGAGATGGGCCACGGTTTTGATGACCAAGGTCGCAAGTTCGATGCCAAGGGTCAGTTGCGCGATTGGTGGACGCCGAGCGCAGTCAAGAATTATGCCACGCGAACCGCTGCGCTCGCCAAACGATATGGCGCGTTCAGCCCCTATCCTGGTGTCACAGTGAATGGCCAGCTGACGCTGGGCGAGAATCTGGGCGATCTGAGCGGAGTCGAGGCCGCTTATGCAGCCTACCAGAAATATGTCGCCCAGCATGGGCAGCCTGCGGTTATCGACGGACTGACCGGCGATCAGCGCTTCTTCGTCGGCTATGCGCAGGCGTGGCAGGAGAAGACGCGCGAGGATGCGGAGAGGCAGCAAATCCTCACCGACCCGCACAGCCCGGGCAAGTATCGGGTCAACGGCATCGTCCCTAATATCGACGCCTGGTACACGGCCTTCAACGTCAGGCCGGGCGACGCCATGTACCTGCCGCCCGAGCAGCGCGTCCACATCTGGTAGGCCGCCGTTGCCGCGCGGTCGGGGACAGCAATGTGGTCTGCAAGATTGGGAACAACAGGAGCAAGAAGAGTGCTGAACGCAAAAGCCATAGTGCTATCTTCTGCATGCCTGCTCGCCGCGACGAGCGCGGTTGCGCAACCTAGCCGGCCGTTCGAGGACGGGATCGAGTCAACTGTCACCCAGTTGCCCCGTACCGCTGTTCCGCGTCATTATGCGATTGAGGTCACGCCCGATGCGGCGCACCTGCGCTTCATGGGGCAGGTCGCCATCGACCTCGACGTCGTGCAGACGACCAATAGCGTGACGCTCAATGCCAAGGAACTGACGTTCGGCGACGTCACAATCCGCGGCACCGACGGCATCGCGCGGCGCGGGACACCGAGCATCGACGCTGCCCATGAAACCGCGACGCTGGCCTTCGCCGCGCCGCTCGCGCCGGGCCGCTACCGGCTGGATATCGGCTATGCCGGAGTGATCCACGAACAGGCCAACGGCTTTTTCGCGCTCGACAGCAAGGCGCCGGACGGCTCACCGCGCCGCTCGCTCTACACCCAGTTCGAGGCGGCCGACGCGCGAGGCTTCGTGCCGAGCTGGGATGAGCCCGATTACAAGGCGCAATGGGATCTGAGCGCGATCATTCCCGCTAGCCAGATGGCTGTGAGCAACATGCCCGCGGCGCGCACCGTGCAGCTTGTTGGCGGAGTGAAGCGTGTGACCTTCGCGACGACGCCGCTGATGTCGAGCTATCTGCTGTTCCTGAGCGCGGGCGACTTTGGACGGATCGCAACGCGGGTCGGCAACACCGAAGTCGCGATCACCATGACCAAGGGCAACGAGGCCAAGGCTCGGACCGCACTCGACGCCGAGGCGCAGGTGCTATCCTATTATAACGATTATTTCGGCACCCCGTTTCCACTGCCCAAGCTCGAGAATGTCGCCGGTCCAGGCCAATCGCAATTCTTCGGCGCGATGGAAAATTGGGGCGCGATCTTCACGTTCGAACGGATCCTGCTCGACGATCCGGCAATCACCAGCGATCGCGACCGCCAAGCGATCTTCGGCGTCCAGGCTCACGAGATGGCGCATCAGTGGTTCGGCGATCTTGTCACCATGGCGTGGTGGGACGACCTGTGGCTCAATGAGGGGTTCGCCAGCTGGATGGCGAGCCGCACGACCGAACATTTCCATCCCGACTGGGGCGCGGATCTCGACCATGTCGCGGCGCGCGACGCGGCGATGGGTGTCGACGCTTTCGCCACCACCCACCCGATCGTCCAGTCGGTGCGGACTGTAGAGCAGGCCAACCAGGCGTTCGACACGATCACCTATGAAAAAGGCGAATCGGTCATCTCGATGCTCGAAGGGTTTGCCGGGCCCGCCGTCTGGCAAAAGGGCATCCAAGCCTACGTCGCGAAGCACCAGTACAGCAATACCAGGACCGATGATCTATGGACCGCGGTCGAGACAGCGGGCGCGGCGGGGCTGACCCGGATTGCCCACGACTTCACCCTCGAGCCGGGTATCCCACTGTTGCGCGTGGGGCCGATGGTCTGTTCCGGGGGCATGTCGCGGGTGAACCTGGCGCAAGACCAGTATAGCGAGGATCGCAAGGACAAGCTGACCGCGCTCGCCTGGCGGGTCCCGGTCCGTGCGTCGACCCTTGGCGGGAACGTGATGAGCGCCGTGACCGACGGGCCGACTACCAGCATATCGGTCGAGGGTTGCAGCCCGCTACTGCTCAATACCGGGCAGACTGGTTATTATCGCACGCTCTACCAGCCGGTGCAAATCGCGGCGCTGACCAAAGCCTATGCAAACCTCGGCGCGGTCGACCAATATGGCTTGCTAACCGACAATCTGGCGCTGTCTCGGGCAGGCTACCAGCCGGTTGCGGTCGGGCTCAACCTGCTCGCGGCGGTCCCGGCCGACGCCAATCGCAAGCTGACCGGCAGAGCGCTCGCGCAATGGGTCGCGATCTTCGACATGTACGAAGGCGACCCGGCGCATCGCGCTATCGTTGCAGCCGAGATCGAGCGGCGGTTCGCGCCATTGCTCGCTCGGATCGCATTGGCCCCGCGCACCGGGGAGCCGGTGCTCGATACGACACTCCGCCCGACACTGATCGAACAACTTGGCAGGGTCGGCGACAGGGCAATTAATACCGAGGCTCGGCGGCTGTTTGTCACCCCGGCGGCGATTCCGGGATCGCTCAAGGCGACATGGCTCGGCGTCGCTGCCAGAAACGCCGACGCTGCGACGTGGGAGCAACTTCATGCGCTTGCCAAGGGTGCCTCAGGCGCAGTCGAGCGGACGACCTATTACGAGCTGCTTGGAGCGGCGAAGGACGACGGCCTGGCGCGGCGCGCGCTCGATCTCGCGTTAACCGACGAGCCCGGATCGACGGTCAGTTCGGGGATGATCAGCGCGGTCGCGGGCGAGCATCCCGAAATGGCGCTCGACTTCGCGCTGTCGCACCTCGAAGCGGTGCGCAAGCTGGTCGATACGTCGGGATGGTCGCGCTTCCTTGCCGGGCTCGGATCGGGAAGCCGCAAGCAGGCGACGATCGACAAGCTCGATGCCTATGCCCGAGCGTACGTCGCGGTGAGTGATCGCAAGCCAATCGAGCGCGTAATCGGTGCGATCGCGACGCGGATCGCGCAATTGCCGCGATTGAACAGCGAGACAAGTATCTGGCTGAAAAGCCACGCTGGGCGGCGGAGCTAGGAGCGTGCCGCGAGTTCGATGAAGGAGCCTGGATAATGACCGTCGGTAAGCGACCAGGCTCTGCCTTGTGTAGGAACGGCGCGACCCCGTTGCGAGCGAGGAACCGCTGCAGCGTCTGGTAGAGAAAGACCGAGACGTTGGGACCCGAAATGGCATGCGTCTTGCCGGGATAGACCATCGCCTCGAACAGCAGTTTTTCTTCCTGCATCTTGGCCATAAACTCGGTCGAGTTCTGAAACAGGACGTTGTCGTCGGTCATGCCGTACATCAGCAATAGTAGTGGGTCGGTAATCTTGGCCGAGTCGTGAAGCGCGTCGGACTTGACGTAGGCAGCGCGACGACTGCGCGGGTCACCCATGTAATGTTCGCTGTAGTGGTGTCGTAGAGATCCCAGCGGACGACCGGGACGACCGCGATCCCGGCGGCGTAGGCGTGGGGCGCGGCCTCGAGAAGTTTGAGCGTCATGTAGCCGCCGTATGACCAGCCGAAGACGGCAACCTTCCCTGGGTCGACGAATGTTTGTTTCTTAAGCCAGGCAAGGCCCGCGAATTGGTCGGTGACTTCAACCCCGCCAAGCGCGCGGTAAGCGGGTTTCTGGAACGCCGTGCCTCGTCCCTCTCGCCCTCGCCCGCCAACCGCGGACACCATATAACCTTGCTGAACGAGATATTGGTCTAGGGTTCTTGGTTTCCCAGAAAACTTAGAGGTCAGCAATTTGTCGAACGCCACTAGCGGCGCTCGGCTGCGCTGGCTAAGTTCGTGCAATGTCTAGCGTCACGTCGCGCGCATTTGCGCTCTTCGCCCTCCTCCTCTCCTCCAGCGCGGTTGCTGCCAACAGTAAACCGGAACCCCTGCCGATCGTGGACACGATCCCGGCGCCGCTCGACGTCGCATTTGCCGGGACGATTCGTCTCGACGTATCCGCCACTGACCTCGACCGCGGGATCATCGAGGTGCGCGAGACGATCCCAGTGACCCCCGGATCGATTGTCCTACTGCTCCCCAAATGGCTCCCCGGCAACCACGGCCCGACGGGCCAGATCGACAAGCTCGCCGGCTTCACCTTTACTGCCGACGGGAAGCCGCTCGCCTGGGTGCGCGACAAGGTCGACGTGTTCGCCTTTCACCTTGATGTCCCCAGCGGCGCGACCAGCGTCGAGGCGCGCTTCCAGTATCTTTCGCCGACCGCTGAGGACCAGGGGCGAATTGTCGTTACTCGCGAAATGTCGGACATCCAGTGGAACGCGGTGTCGCTCTATCCAGCGGGTTATTTCGTTCGCGATATTCCGGTCGTCGCGAGCCTGACCCTTCCCGTAGGGTGGAAGGGGGCCACCGCGCTCCGTCCGACCGCGATCTCGCCCAATAACAAGATCACCTTTGAAGAGGTCAGCTACGATACACTGATTGATTCGCCGGTGTTCGCGGGCAAGTATTTCCGATCCGATGACCTTGGTCACGGCGTCACCCTGAACACCGTTGCCGATACGCCCAAGGAACTGGTCATACCACCGGATGTGCTTGTGAAGCACCGTGCGCTTGCCGACCAGGCGGTCAAGCTGTTCGGCGCCCGCCATTTTGACCATTATGA
>JANMWM010000288.1:0-8485 GCA_031394005.1 Sphingomonas sp. | reverse complement strand
GCTTGTCGACCAAAGTCCCACTACTATTAATGGAAGCGCAATAAGTACTAGCGGCACACGGGAAGAAAAAGGCGAAGAACTTAGGCCGTACGCTATACCCGTAGCGGTAAAGCCGCCAAAAAGAAGGACAGCCATTCGTTGAGTCGGATCATCAGCCATTAAAAATCGAAGAAACCATACGCAGATGACTGAGCAAATTACTACCGCTGCGATATCGGTTTGTCTTAACATCCTAAGTTTGGCTTCGGATGATATATCTACAGGTACGTGAAGCCATTGCCATAAACGTATCGCCGCACAAAGCGCGAAGGCTGTTGGTACATTTAGGCCAAACTCGACGTCGCCTGTCGTTTGAATTTGTAGCCCAAAAACATTGACCAGGGCTAATAGGTATATGATCGGAATCTGTTTGCGCAGCGTGGAATAACGCTCTTCGACGGCAGCGCGCCCTGTGCGGCTAACCACTTCTCCTTGCTCCGACAACCTGAATCCGACGAATTTGCGCATAATACTCTTATAGCGCCCGTTTCTCACCGTTGCATTAATTGACAGCGCGCTGCGGCTGAAGCCAAGTTCCTCTCGTCAAAGACGGAATGGCGGCGTTTCTCGATAAACCAATCATTACACCTTTCCGCCGGTAGGAGTAGACTTCGGTTGGGTGGATGGTTTCACGCTATCGTCTTTGGGCAAACAGCACGAACTATCCTTCATTTTCGTACGGAACTGCCCCCACTGAGCGATCGCTAAGGCCCCGGCGTGAGCTCCGGGTGATCTTGGTACTCGCCGGCTCGCCGCGGTGTCTGGCGTTGCGGAAAACGCTATTTCATCAAAGGTAGTAGCAGTGCCCGGCTGCGCCCCCGTCTCCCGACGCACCGCTCGATGCCGCCAAGCGTTAATCTGCAATTATGCTTCGGCCGAGGTCCGTGTCATTTCTTCGGCGGGGTTGGCGGTGCGCCCTTCGCGGAAGGATTGGACGCATTCAGCTTAGGTGGTCCGGCCTTCTTCGGCTTTCGAACTTCCTTGCCCTTTGCCATCTTCACTTCCTTTACGTTGGTCGGCGGTGCGCCGGTCGCTGATCCTTGTCTGCCTGAATGACCCATGGGGGAGCAAGCGAACTGTGTTGTTCCGCCAAGTCAGCTGCGCCGGCGTCCCAACCCGCCGAGGAGTGCCAGCGCAAGTGCTCCAACCGCGACGGCAACGATCGGCTGGTTGCGCACAAAGTCCCGCACCGCACCCAAGCCCTGCCTGGCTTGGCCGAATAACTGGTCTACGACACAATCCTTCTGAAGCGTGGAGTCGGCAGTGACGTCGCCGAGTGCCTGCTTGAACTGACCTTTGAGCTCTGTGCCCTCACCCGCGATAGTATCAATATTCATTCGTCGGCTCCATCTACATTCGCCAGGGCACCGCACGGAGCTTGCCTCGGGTGCCTTTGCTAAGTGAAGAAATAGATAGCGAGGTGCCGCTGGCTGGCTTCCAGATAGGCGGCCAGCATAACGATCGTTGTGGATGGGATACAGTCGTTAGCCGCCGTGCCAACGCTTATTGAACACGTCGACGCAGCAGCTGGGTGTAAGGCGGGGGCCTTTACCAGCGCCGGCCCGATCGACCGCGCCAGCCACCGCCAGCTCTAAGTAGTCTCACAACGAGGAGCAGCAATATCGCACCGATGGTTGCGTTGATAACAGCACCGACAATACCCGCACCCAAGTGGATACCAAGACGCGGCAATACCCAGTTCCCAACGAAGGCACCCAATATCCCAAAAAGGAGATCTCCAAAAATCCCGAGACCGGCTCCGCGCACGATTTTACCGGCCAACCAACCCGCAATTACGCCCACTAACAAAATCACAAGTAGGCTTTCGCCGGACATATGCACTGGTTCACCTCCGTTTTTGTTCAGGCACTGCCTGATGAGCCAGAGTGTTGTCCGCGTGCCGTGGAAAGGCGTGCAGCGTTAACCGGTGGCCGTGGCAGAACTATAAACCGATACGCGATGCGGGCAAGCGCGCGGAGCGGGTGCACGCAACGCCCACAGCGGTTATGACGTGCGTCGAGCGTCCTTGACCATCCGCTTGAGCAGACGTTCATCGGGTTGCCTTTGGTACCCATGATGCGCAGCCTTGATATAACGCACTTCTAACTCGGTCGCGTTCCCGGAACGACTTGCGATAGCGTTGTGGCGGACGCGCAGCGCTCATCTTAATTTTTGGGCTACACTGGCCGTCTGGAGCGACCCCGAAAAAGTGTCGAAGTTGGTTTCCTATGGTGCTGAGATCAACATTGGCACTGCGGCGATCTGATCATTCAAAGTTTGAAGCGCGCCCCCATTCGAAAATAGCGCCCAACGATGCCAGCGTTGGCCCACGCCGGGTTGTACTGATAACCGCCATAGGTCGTCGGATCGAGCGGCGGCTTCACATCAAACACATTCAGCACGTTAGCGTAAAGGGAGAAGCGATCTCCGATGCGCACTTCGCCAGTCATGTCCACGTCAAGGAATGCCTTCGTACGACACAATATTGGCGTCACGCCATCCCGATAGGTGGTGGGAACCCCCGTCGACGCTGCGCTGCCAAGGCAATCGCCACGCTTTCCGCCAACATCCTCACCCACGCCTTCGTAGCCGCTCGTGTAGTTCGCGGTACCAGTTAGGCTGAAGCGCCCGACATCGAGCGTGTTCTGCCAGGTGCCGCGCCACTTGGGCGACCCCGATGCTGAAGTGATGACGTAGGGGCCTAAAGTCCCGTCATAGCGCTGGACAGCACCACCGGGGAATGTCTGCGTATACTTAAAGATGTACGAGGCATCGACCGTGCTGGTAAAATGCGCCCCGCCAAAATTATGACGTAGGCGCGCGCCCAGATCAAGACCACTAATCTGCTGGCGGTTAGCATTAATGAAGCCATAGCGAACAAATTGAACGCGAGGTTTCAGGTTAGGAAATTGCG
This sequence comes from Sphingomonas sp., assembly GCA_031394005.1. Classification (GTDB taxonomy): domain Bacteria; phylum Pseudomonadota; class Alphaproteobacteria; order Sphingomonadales; family Sphingomonadaceae; genus Sphingomicrobium. Next base: position 5,532 of record JANMWM010000288.1, on the reverse strand, counting down.
GGTCGGGCGCATCTGGTGTAACAAGAAAACCGGCTGGAATTGGCTGTCCGGCATAATAGGCATTCAACGCCTGGGAGTAGTCGGCACCCGTGATCACATTAGTTTTACGGATGTTGTAATAGTCGACCGTGAGATCGAGCCACCGAGCTGGCTGGAAAATAACACCGGCAGTGATGTTACGTGATTTCTCAGGCCTTAACCCGGGAGTGCCGACGTTCGTTAGGCCCAGACCGTAGCCTTGGCCGTAACCATTATTTCCATGAGCAGTATTGAAATCCACAGGAGCACTGACCGTGATGAAGCCTGTGGTTGGCAAGCCGTTGGACTCGGCGAAGCTTGGGATGCGAAAACCGCGGGAATAACTACCTCGGAAGGTCAAAAAAGAAACGGGCGTGAATTTTGCGCTCACCTTGGGCGAAAAGTTATTCTGACCGCTTGAGTAATGGTCATAGCGACCGCTCACGTTGACATCGAGCGCCCTGATGATCGGAAAGTCACCCTCAAAATAGCCTGACAACACAGTACGATGGCCGATAGCTCCTACGGCGTTGATGTTAAAATAACGTTGGGTCGGGCCGTTGTCGTCAGGGTTCGCGCTAGGGTTGTTTATGGCCTCGTACCGAACGGCGCCACCGACCGCGAGCAGGGCAGAACCCCCTGGCAGCTCGAATAGCTTGTGCTGGAGGCTCGCCTGACCCTGATAAAGTTCTGAGTGAGACTTCGTGATGCTGATAGGCGTAAGGTAATCTCGCGTCGCTTGGCTGTTGAGCGAAGGATCGACAAAGTTGTACGAGCCGTCCGCGATCACATCGAGTAGGTGTTGTACAAAAATTTGACCGCTTGATGTGGCCGTAAGATTTGTCCGCATCGCTGTTCCTTCAGCGCGGAAATCAAAGCCGCTGAAATTGGCAGTGATTCCGGCTGCCCCCCGATAGGTTCGGCTAACGGTCAGGTTGTCCGTCGGGATATCTGCGAGCTGATAGCGGATCTGGGCGCCCTCCCCGAGTGCCGCGAACGGATTGTTTGGATTAAGTCTTCCATTGTCCGAAGTACACGGCGCCGTCGTTCCACGCGTACAAATGAATACGGGTAGCGTGAGCGGGGTAGCAGAGCTTGCCCGCGTATCGAAAATCACGCCCGTTGCGGCGGGTGGGGTGTTGTTAAGTACGTTCGACGGCGCACCATCGTACTCGACTCGACTCGGCTCTGATAAAACGTAAATGCTGCGTAACCTTCAGCATTGTCACCGATCCGAGCCGTAAAGTGCGCAGTACCTCCTAAGCGTTCCTGCTTCGGTGAGATTACTGCATAACGAGCAATATTGTCTTGCTGGCATTGCTGTGCCGCATAAAGAGTGTTTGGGTCGGTGGCTTGTTGATCAGGTGTGAAAGTCACCGGCGTCAGCCCCCGGCACCCGGCGCCCGGATTGAGCAACTGGAAAGCCCCAAGCGCATTGCCGTCCGCATCGACGGGGCGGACGATCGGAACTATCGTCCCTGAAGTGCCGCTTGGAGCAAGGACCGTGCCATCGAATTGAATGCCGTTTACGACGTTGTTAGTTGCGCAGGTCTGCGTTCCGTCCGTAATGCTTTTTGCACACCAGCGGCTGAGGTCGGCCGTGTTGTAGGGATAACCGCGTCGGCTGTTGCGGAGCAAATCGTTCCGCTGGTATTCACCGCTCACGTAAAAATTATAGCCATCCGCTTTGAGGTCACCCAGCCCATATGTCGCTGAGGCATGCTGCTCGCCCGCGTCACGCCGTGAAGACACGCCCGCGGAAACATCGCCGTGGAAGCCCCTAATTTCCTTCTTGAGGATAACATTGATGACGCCCGCGACGGCGTCCGCGCCATAAGTTGCTGAAGCACCATCTTTGAGTGTTTCGACACGGTCGACGATAGCGTATGGAATTGTGTTCAAGTCGACGAAATTGCGCGTGCCGTCGTCAGCGAGCGGATAATAGGCCGCGCGAAGTCCATCAAACAAAACGAGTGTTGAAGAAGTTGTTAGACCACGCAAGGAAGCCCCCGAAGCGCCAGCGGCAAAAGCGCCATTGGCCGTGAACGAAGTCGGCAGGTTGCCAGCATTGTTGTTTGACAGTGAAGCTACTGCGTCAGCGATCGTTGTAATACCCCGCGCCTCGAGATTTTGACTGGTCAAACTCGTTATCGGTAAGGCTGTGGAAGTCTCGCGACGACGCAGTATTGTACCTGTCACAACGATGGTGTTATCGGGTTCCAACGTGACTGGCGTAGAGGCCGTTTTCGGTACAACTTTGGTGGGAGGCGCGTCGGGCGCGACAACAGTCTGCGCCTGCGTTTCACCGCTAAACCCAAGCGTCAAAGCAATAAAGGAGGACTGCACCAAAAAACGACGGGTTCGCATGATTTTCTCCGACACATTGCTCTCTCTCGCCTTTGCGGGGTAGCTTGGAGCGCGACAAGCGAAGGATTAGCCCATTCTCCAAATTTTTCAGACTGTGGCTTTTTTACACCTATTGCGCTTCACTCAAATCTGCCCGCTGGTTTTTCAAATTCACCACCACTTTGAGCCTGTTTGTTTGGCTAGAGCGGGAGTGCGCATTGGAGGCGGAACTCGCCTCGGCAATACCTCGTTAGTGACAAACGTCGAAAGCTGGTGAAGCGCAGCAAGCGTTTCCCGAAAGCAGTCGATCCCAACCAAATGCTGAAAACTGATATTCGTCCAACATCGGCTCGAAAGTCCGATTGCGGACTCCCAGCATCCATCTTGGTGGCATCAAAGGGCCGGTGTCGGGTTCGCTCGCTTGCGCTTGTTCCGCGGGTAGATTAAAAACTGAGTTATACGGTGTGGACTGGCATTGAAGCGATACCCTGCGAACACTAGACTTATCGAATTGCCTTATCTTTATAAATCGGCCCAGTGGTGGGTCTCGATCGGGGCCGATGGGAACCCCGGCATGGGGCCAGTTTCCGTCGTTAATTTCTTGGCGTAGACCAGAATCGATGGGGTCCCGCGTCAATGCCGATCCACAGGCAGCTTTCAGGTGTCGTTATGCGAAAAGCGGACCTCGGGCGTGGCCATAACCTTGAAGTCATAACGCTGTACCGAAACCGTTCGCCGCGCGTTCAGGCCCCATCCGCCATGCTGCGGGCTTGACTGATTGAGGGACGCCCATGACGAATTTCCGATCGAGCACGTCGCGCCTTGCGCTCGCCGCCGTCGCAGCTGCGCTCAGCCTGGGCGCTTGCAACCGTGCGACGCGAAGTGCGCCCGCCGAGTCAACCGGCCTCGCCGCCGCCGATACGTCGGGCCAGCCGGTCAGCGCGCCGCCGATCGCCGCGCTCCCGCTTGCAACCGCAACCCCCGTCGCCGCGTCGCTAGCCCCGGCGACACTGCCCCGCGGACGCGCGATTCGCGTCGCAAGCCGTTCGCGCGCCGAACGTTATCGCTATATCGACCGCGCCGCCGAATATAACCGCGGCTTCGCCAACACGCCGCCCGACTATACCGTTGATTATCAGGGAACTCGGCCGTGGGTGTGGCGTGCGAACAATGGCGCGTACCGCGTCGTTGAGCAGCTGCCGCAGGGCCAGCGCGACTATTACTATCAGGCCGGATCGGACCGGCCGTTCTTCGTCAGCGACCCGCAGGGCGGGTACGCGTACGACAATGGCGACCTTGTCGTGGCGTACAGCCCCGACGGCGCGGCGCTCGACTATGCATACGCTGCTGGGCGAACCGACGCGGCCGCGGCCTATTATGATCGAGCGCAGGCGCTCTACCGCGCGGCGCAGTACGACCGCCGACAGGCGGCGTACGCCGCCGACTGGCAGGCGCGCCGCGCCGACGATGCCGCGTGGCAGGCGGCATATGACAACGCCCGGGCGCACGACGCCGAATGGCAGGCATGGCACGACCGCCATGCCGGCGACGAACGGCGCCAGTGGAACGACGAGCGCAATCGTCGCGTCGCGTATGCGGCCGCGATCGCGGCTGGGGTCGGCGCGGCGGCGGTGATCGCCACGCGCGGGCACGACGACCGGAACGACGGCGGCCTTCGCCAAGGCTCTCCGGGCTATCGTACGAACGGCATCCCGACGGGGCAGGTTGCGCTAATCCCGCAGCAAGCCGCGCTTGACGGGCAACGACGGCGGGCAGCGATCAGTGCGCAGCGCGCCGCCGCCGGCGCCCATACCAGCGCGCAGGCGGATTCCGCGAGCCAAGCGCAGCGGGTCGCCGCCGCGCGTCAGCAAGCGCACGTCACCGCCGAGGCCCAACGTGTCGCGGCTGCGATTACGGCCGAACGGGCGCGGAACGCCGCGAAAGCGCATCAAGCCGCGAAGCAAGCGGCCCACTCCGCCGCCATCGCCCAAGCCGACATCACCGCCCGCACCCGGCGCGAGGCTGTCGACGCGGCCGCGCGCCAACAGGCGAAGTTGGCGCATGAGGCGCAGCACGTTGGCGCCGCTGCTGATGCGGCCAAAGCGCGCGACGCGGCGACGACGGCCGATGCGGTCAAGCGACAGGCGGGTGACGCCGCGCGCGCCGGCGCCGCCGCCCGCCAACAGGCGCACGCCGCAGTCGAGGCACAGCTGATCGCCGGGCAGATGAATGCTGCGAAGACCCGCGACGCGGCGAAGGCCGCCGCCGCCGCCGAGCGCGCCAAGGGCCGCGACGCCCAGCGCCAGCAAGCGCAGGCTGGCGCGAAGGCGCATAAAGCGGCCGCGGATAAGGCCAAAGGCGACAAGGGCAAACCGGACGACCAGCCGAAATAGAGCGAAAGCACGTGAGATCATCTTCGCCGTCGCGGGGATAACAGTGGGTTCGGTCCAATCGACCGGTCTGGCCTTGTGCGGAGGCCCGGTAGTGAAAACGAAGCAAAGCCCGAAGCCCAGACTTGTGGGCGTCGGCGAGGAGCGGATCAATTCAGACGAGCGACAAGTCGAACGGTTTGATCGCTGGGAAGACGGAGTTGAGCCGGTCGCGGCTCAGGCCGTACTGGCGTCCGGCTAGACCGCCGATCATCGAGCGATAGTCAGTCAAAACAGGCAAGTCGCGGCCTTCATTGAGGGTCGCGTGAGACAAAGCCGCCTGCGGCCCAGCGACACGTCCACCGTTTACGTTTCCGCCGAGCACCCAATAGATGCTGCCATGTCCGTGATCGGTACCCTTATCCCCGTTTTCACGGAAAGTCCGGCCAAATTCGGAAATGACTACGACAGTCGTGTTCCGCTAGGCGATCGGCCCGATCTGGTCGGCGAAGTCAGCGAGCCCCCGCCCCAGCTCCCCGATAGGAGTTGCACGATAAGCGGCGCTAACCGCGGGGGCACAGTGCTGCTGGAAAACCAAATGCTGGAGCAAAGCCCGAAATGACTCGGTCTGATACCAACCTGCGGTGAGGCTGACTCGCGTGGGGGCTTCTCAAACTGGTGAAAGTTTGAATCTATGGTGTCCTGGATATGGAGGGCGTGACCATGGGATCAGCGATCGGCTTGCGGGATGATTTGACGGGACAGCCTTGAGGCGATTGGCGCGCGGATCGAAGTGCGC
>JANMWM010000284.1:0-3278 GCA_031394005.1 Sphingomonas sp. | reverse complement strand
TCGACGCCCTCCATCACGCCATCCAGGCCTTCATTGAAAAGCACAACACCAACCCCAAGCCATTCAGGTGGACAAAATCGGCGGAAGATATCCTCGCTTCAATCGAGCGGTTCTGACTCAAAAACCACTCAGTAAACTTCTGTTTCAGGACACTAGCACTACTTTGGCAGAAATGTTTTTTTTGGGATTGAACGAACCCGCTGATGAGGGACTGGTGTAGCTATTGGCTGGAATGGCCTCCTAATGAGTAGGTTTGGTTGTTGGACCAACCCACAACCGGGAGACCATCCGATGACTGAAGCCACGGTAGTCCCGCGTCAGCGGGTTAGTTCATCCTGTTTATGGGTCCCAGCCCGAGGCATAGGTTAGGCTTAATCGATTTAATCGACGCGGTCCCCTACCCCGGAAATGCCTGATCTGGAACATTATAATCCGGCGGTCGGGCTGTAGGAGAGCAAAATTTCAGCGGCTACGGGGGGAACCCCAAAAGCCCATTTTCGCCGTCCCGCGTCCCCCATCGGGACGGCTGGAGCATTTCGTCGCATCCGGGATTGATGACGTGGTAAAAGCGTTGTTAACTATGCGGATGAACCCGATGCGACCCGTCATTGCCCTTGATCCGCGCCAATTCGGCCGGGGCCGGACATTCATGCTCGAGCTTGCGGGACGCGCTGGGCGGTCGAGTGCGACCCTCGACGAGCTGAAGCTATTCGCCTCGACCTTCTGTGGCGGCTTCCTATTCGTCGCACTCTACTTCGCCTGACCAAGTGGCGGCTTCAGTCGCACGCCTTGTGCAACAGCCAGCCGAGCCAAGCGGCAATGATGCTGGCGACGGCGACGATCAACAGGGTGTCCGCGACAGTCACGCCCAGTTGCACCGCCGCGGTAAGGATCAGCGTTGCCAAGACCATCAGGCCTGAATTCACGATGTTGTTCGCCGCCACCGTCCGCGCCGTCTCCGATTTGGCGACAGTGGTCGTCAGGAACGCATAGAGCGGCACCACGAACATGCCCCCGGCGATCGCGACCCCGAGCAGATCGAGCACCACCGCCCAGCTGTTCGGCATCGCGAGAAATCCGTGGAGTCCGCGCAACGGCTCGCCTGGCGGAAGTGCCGGCCAAAACTTCACCCGCCGATAAAGATCGAGCACGAACAGCCCCATCCCAAGCGCCGACGCCGGTGAGTAGCGCGCGGAGACACGCCCGCACAGCAGCCGGTTGACCGCGACCGACCCCAGCGCGACCCCGATCGAGAAGACCGCCAGGAACAGTGTCGCAACGTGCTGGTCCGACCCCAGACCGTTCTTGACCAGCGGCGGAAATTGGGCAGCGAGCACCGCACCCATCGCCCAGAAAACGCTGATCGCCAGGATCGCGATAAACAGCCGACGGATGTGGAGCGTCGCGCTGACCAGCGCGATCGAGGCGCGCACGATATGCCAGTCCATCGTGAAGCTCGGCGCGTGGGGATCGGGCGGGGCAGGGGGCACCATCCCCCCGACCCAGCGCCCGACCAACGCGACCATCACCACGGCCACCGCGGCGCGCACCGCGTGAAAGCCGTCGGCGTGCTGATAGACCAGCACGCCGCCAAGGAGCGTGCCGCCAAGGATGGCGACATAGGTCCCGGCCTCGACGAGCCCGGTACCGCCAAGCACTTCGCTGTCCTCGAGATGCTGCGGTAGCACGGCATATTTTATCGGTCCGAAAAAAGTCGAATGAACCCCCATCGCGGTCAGCGCGATCAGTAGCAGCACGACATTTTGGAGCAGCAATCCCGCTGCTCCGAACAGCATGATGACGATCTCGGCCGATTTGACGATGCGGACGATGCGCGCCTTGTCGTTCGAATCCGCGAGCTGCCCGGCGAGCGCGGAGAGCAGAAAGAAGGGCAGGATGAACAGCCCGCCGGCGATCGCGCTGAATGTCGCCTCCTGCCGCGCATCGCCATAGATGCCGTAGATTACGAGCAGCACCATCGACGTGCGAAACAAATTGTCGTTGAACGCGCCAAGAAACTGCGTCGCGAACAGCGGCAGAAATCGGCGCGACTTGAGCAGGTGGAGACTGTCCTGCATTGGCGCCTGTGGAATTCCTCTCGCGCAGCCCGCAAAAAGCCGGGGCGCGCCAGCGACATAGCGGCTTGCGCCAGCACCGCAACATCGCAGATTTGAACGCCGCGCCCGCCGCGCCTATCAGAACAGGGCATGTTCACTCTCCCCAACCTCCTGACCTCGTCGCGGATCTTCGCGGTGCCGATCCTGGTATTCCTGCTGTGGCGTCCGATGCCGGTCGATTATGCGATCACCTTCGCGCTGTACTGCATCGTCGGGCTGACCGATTATTTCGACGGCTACGTCGCGCGCGCCAAAGGGCAGATCAGCCGGCTGGGCCAGTTCCTCGACCCGATCGCCGACAAGATCATGATCGCCGCGGTGCTGATGATGCTGATTTCCAGCCGCAAGGCCAATCCCTTGCCCGAGATCGCCGGGCTCCACATCATCGCCGCGCTGGTCATCCTGCTGCGCGAGATCATCGTCTCGGGTTTGCGGGAATATCTGGCCACGCTGCAGGTCTCGATGCCCGTAAGCCAACTCGCAAAGTGGAAAACCACGTTCCAGATCATTGCACTGGGCGCACTGATCCTCGGCGGTGCGGTGCCGCACATGCCATGGGTGCACAGCGTCGGGCTGGTCAGCCTGTGGGCCGCCGCGACGCTGACGCTGATCACCGGCTGGGATTATCTGCGGACCGGAATGAAGCATTTCGATTGATCGATTTTTCCGTTCGCCCTGACCAAGTTTAATCGCTTCCCTCGATACCGGGGCGAGCCTAGTTTAGACGCCAGGCTTCCCCCTGAAAAGGACGACTCATGGACATGAAGACCGGCGAACTGATGGAAGGCTGTCCGATGCACGAGACCGCGGCGCGCTCGCTGCTCGGCCGGACCAACCGCGATTGGTGGCCCGACCAGCTGCCACTCGACATCCTGCATCAGAGCGGCGGATCACCTGACCCGATGGGTGCGGAGTTCGATTATGCTGCGGCATTCAGGGCGCTCGATTATCAGGCGCTCAAGAACGACCTGACTGCGCTGATGACCGACAGCAAGTCGTGGTGGCCGGCCGATTATGGCCATTATGGCCCATTTTTCATCCGCATGGCGTGGCATGCGGCGGGCACTTATCGCACAGCCGACGGGCGTGGCGGGGCCAATAGCGGGCAGCAGCGCTTCGCCCCGCTCAACAGCTGGCCCGACAACGGCAATCTCGACAAGG
>JANMWM010000266.1:0-15468 GCA_031394005.1 Sphingomonas sp. | reverse complement strand
CAAGGATTTGCTTGACCGCGCCGTTGCCAACCTCAAGACGCAGATTGAGCGCGTTGGCGGTGTTCAGAACATCACCGAGGACAACATGCCGGAGGTGCATGTCCGCGGTGACATCAATACGCCCTATCGCTGCATTGGCGGAGCGGTCTACACGATGCAGCTTGCCGGTTTCGCTAAGGTTGGCTTTATTTCGCAGCCGGGCGGTGCCCCGGCCAAACGACTGTAAGGATCCGCCACCATGGCCATGCAAACAACGGGCTCGAACGACTCCGCCGAGCCGATGATGGAGATCAACACCACGCCGCTAATCGACGTGCTGCTGGTGCTGATCATCATGCTGATCATCACGATCCCGCCACAGACTCATGCGGTGAAGCTCGATCTGCCGCAGAACACCAACACGCCGCCCCCCCCGGTCGAGCCGACCAAGAACGTGCTGGTGATTACCCAGCCGGGACAGGTGCTGTGGAACGGGACTCCGGTGACGCTGATCCAGCTGCGCCAGTATCTCGATGTGTCGCAGCAGATGAACCCGGTGCCTGAACTTCATCTCCAGCCCGAGCCGAATGCGCGCTATGAGCTGGTCGACGAAGTGTTGGCGGTGACCAAGCGGGCGCATGTCAGCAAGATGGGTTTCGTTGGTAACGAGGCTTATTCAACCTTTTAACGTGTCGGCGTGCCGATGACGGGAGGGCGGTTCCGTGAGGAGCCGCCCTTTTCGTTGGGCGGTCAGCGCTGGGGCGGGTCGATCGTTTCGATCTCGCGGCCCATGGTCCATGACTGCTCGCCGTCGACTTCGCTGGCGACCGGACGGCCCGTCGAATCGCGCGCCGGTCGGAAACGGAAGCGCTGGAGCGAGAGACGGCAGGTCGTCGCGTCGAGCGCGGCGTTGCGGCTCGAGCGGGTGATGCGGCAATTGGCGATGCGACCGTTGGGGAGGACGGTGAAATTGAATTCGACGGTGCCCTGCGCGCGGTCGACCAGCGCCGCGCGCGGGTAGTCCTCGTTGCCGATCGAGCCGGCGACTTGCTCGGGGTCGCTCGCCGCACCGCCGCCACCGCCGCCACTGCCATTGCCCGAAAGTCCACTGCCGGTGCCGTTGCCGGTCCCGCCGCGGCCGGTGCCGGGGCCGTCAATCGTCGCCGCACCGGACTTGGGCGCGGTGCCTTGTCCGGCGACGGGGGCCGCCTGGATTGGGGGCCGGGGCGGGAGCTTGGCCTTGGGCGCGACGAGTTCGCTCGGAGTATTTTTCTTCGCCGGGGGAGCCGCGGCGCCTTCGGGGTCTTTAGGTTTGTGCGTTTCCTGGCGCGCCTTTTCAGGTGGCGGGGGGACGATCGGCGGCGGCGGCGGGGGTAGGTCGCTGAGGTTGAACAGCTTCAACGCCTCGTCGGGGCGCGGGATGTTATGAACTCCGAGCCCGACAACGATCGCATAGCCGAGCACGAGATTGAGCGCGGTGGCGAGCGCGGCCGAGCGCCAACGGTCGGCGGGGGTCGAGAGTGTGCGGCGCATACCCCCCCTCAATGAGGCAGTGCGCCAGCTTGTTCCGCGTCAGGCCGAATGGAAACCAAGCGCGAGACCGTCCATACAGTAGCGCAGGCCGGTGGGCTTGGGTCCGTCGTCGAAGACATGGCCGAGATGACCGCCGCAGCGTCGGCAGTGAATCTCTCGGCGGACCATGCCGAGGGTGGAGTCACGCGTTTCGGCGACGGCGCGGGGGAGGGGCTGCCAGAAGCTCGGCCAGCCGGTGCCGCTTTCGAACTTGGTTGCCGAGGAGTAGAGAGGCAAGGCGCAGCCGGCGCACACGAAGGTGCCGCGGCGATGTTCCTTCAGCAGCGGGCTGGTGTAGGGCGGTTCAGTGCCGCCTTCACGCAGGATGTTGAAGCGCTCGGCCCCAAGCTGGCGGCGCCATTCGGCTTCGGTCTTGCGTATTTCGAACGGACCGGCGGCCATCGCGGGGGACTTGCTGAAGCCGGCGAACAGCAGGGTGCCGACAGCGGCAGCGGCACCGGCGGTGATCAGGTTGCGGCGAGTGAAGTCCGTCATGTTTAAGCTCCGTTTCGCGGGAATATACGACCGCGCGGATGAACCGGACGCAACGATCAGGCGGCGACGTCGTCGAACTGGAGGCGGGCGAGGCGGGCGTAGAGGCCGTCATCGGCGCTGAGCGTCGCGTGGGTGCCCTGCTCGACGATCCGGCCGGCGTCCATCACGACGATTCGGTCTGCGGCGCGGACGGTGGCGAGCCGGTGGGCAATGACGATCGTGGTGCGGTGCTCCATCAACCGGTCGAGCGCGTCCTGAACGAGGCGTTCGGACTCGGCGTCGAGTGCGCTCGTGGCTTCGTCGAGGAGGAGCAGGGGGGCGTCGCGCAGCAGGGCGCGGGCGATCGCGATGCGCTGGCGCTGGCCGCCGGATAGGCGCGCGCCGCCTTCGCCCATGAAGGTATCGAGGCCTTGCGGGAGCGCGCGCAGGAAGGTCTCGGCATTGGCGGCGCGCGCGGCGTCCCACAGCTGGTCGTCGGTCGCGTCCCAGTGGCCGTAGCGCAAATTGTCGCGTGCCGAGGCGGCGAACAGCACGGTTTCCTGCGGGACCATGGCGATGCGCGCGCGGATGTCGGCGGGGTCGGCGTCCTTGAGGTCGACACCGTCGAGGGTCACCCGGCCTTCCTGCGGGTCGTAAAAGCGCTGGGCTAGCTGGAACAGCGTGGTCTTGCCCGCGCCCGACGGGCCGACGACGGCGAGCCGCTCGTTGGGGGCGACGGTGAGGGTGAAGCCGTCGAGTGCCGAGACTTCGGGACGGGTCGGATAGCGGAAGGTGACATTGTCGAACGCCAAGGCGCCGAACGCCGGGCGGGGGAGGAGCACGGGGTTAGCGGGGGCGCTGATTTCGGGCGTGGCGCTGAGCAGTTCGTTGAGCCGCTCGGAAGCGCCGGCGGCGCGGAGCAGGTCGCCATAGGTCTCGCTGAGCGCGCCGAACGCCCCGGCGAGGAGCCCGCCGTAGAGGACGAAGGCGGCGATTGTCCCGCCGGTCATGCGGCCGGCGGCAACGTCGATCGCGCCTTCCCAGATGACCAGGGTGATCGCGCTGAACATCAGGAAGATGACGATCGCGGTCATGAAGGCGCGCAGCAGCATACGCTTCTTGGCGGTGGTGAAGACCGATTCAACCGCGCTCGAGAAGCGGCCAGTTTCGCGCGGCTCCTGGCCGAACGCCTGGACGATCTTCATCGCCCCGAGGACTTCGGACGTCACTGCGCCGACGTCGGCGATGCGATCCTGGCTCCGGGTCGAGACGGCGCGGACCCGGCGGCCAAGGAAGATGATCGGCCCGACGATCAGCGGGATGCCGAGCAGCATCATGCTGGCGAGCTTGGGCGAGAGGACGAACAGAATGACGAGGCAGGCCATCCCCATGACGATGTTGCGCAGCGCAACCGAGACAGTGGTGCCGACGACCTGTTCGATGATCGTCGTGTCGACGGTCAGCCGCGAGGTGATCTCGGCAGGGCGGTTCTCCTCGAAGAAGCCGGGCGAGAGGCGCAGCAGGTTGCGGTGCACCGCGAGGCGGATGTCGGCAACGGTCCGCTCGCCGAGCCACGAAACGAAGTAGAAGCGGGTCGCGGTGGCGAATGACATGACGACGACGAGCAGAAGCAGATATTCGAACCAGCGGGCGATGCCCGCGGTGCCCGCGGCACCGAACCCTTTGTCGATGATCAGCTTGAACGCCCACGGCACCCCGGAAGTCGCGCCGGCAGCGACCAGCAAGGCAAGCGCGGCAATCGCGATGCGGCCGGGGTAATGTGACGCGAACCGCCATATCATGTTCAAGCTGGAGATACTGCGGCCCTTGGGGCGCGCCGGGGTGCTGGCCATGACGAGCGGCCTAGCAGGGCGCGAGGCCGCGCTCAATCACGCCGATGGTGCGGGTGCGAAGAAGCTGCTTGCCGCGGGAGCGAAAGCCGCCCACATCGGTTGTCACGCCAAGGTCACATCAGGAAAATCCATGCTTTACGACGCCTATGAGGTGCAGCGGTCGGTGCTCGCGGGGGCGAGCAAGATCGCCGGGTTCAGCGCGGACTGGCTCAACCACCCGTCCAATCCGCTGAGCTACTCCTCGATGGGGCCGGTGGTGGCTGCCGGCCTCGACGTGTTCAGTCATGTCAATGCGACGCGCGGCAAGCCTGCGTTCGGGATCGTTGAAACGAAGGTCGGCAAGAAGAGCGTCGTCGTCAGCGAGGAACTGCTGGCGCGTAAGCCGTTCGGGCAGTTGAAGCATTTTGTGAAGCATGGGATCGGGGGCCAGCCGCCGCTGCTGATCGTCGCGCCTATGTCGGGCCATTATGCGACGCTCCTTCGCGGGACGGTCGAGCGGATGCTGCCGAAGCAGGACGTGTTCATCACAGACTGGCGCGATGCCAAGCTGGTGCCGCTTGCCGACGGCAGCTTCGACCTCGACGATTACATCGATTATCTGATCGCGTTTTGCGACGCGATTGCCGAGATGACCGGGCAACGGCCGCACATGCTGGCGGTGTGTCAGCCTTCGGTTCCGGCGCTTGCCGCGACCGCGCTGATGGCGGCCGACAAGAACCCCGCGCGGCCGCTGACGCTGACGATGATGGGCGGTCCGGTCGACACGCGCGAGGCGCCGACCGCGGTGAACACGCTGGCGACGCAGCGACCGTTCAGCTGGTTCGAGCGCAATGTCATCGCGACGATCCCGATGGTTTACCCTGGTGCCGGGCGGAAGGTGTATCCGGGGTTTCTGCAGCTTGCCGGGTTCATGACGATGAACCTTGGCAGCCACATGGTCAGCCATTTCGAGCTGTTCAAGCATCTAGTTGAAGGCGACGACGACAGCGTCGACGCGACGCGGGCGTTTTACGAGGAGTATCGCTCGGTGTGCGACATGACTGCCGAATTCTACCTCCAGACGATCGACGCGGTGTTCCAGCGGCATTTGCTGCCGAAGGGCGAGTTGACGCATCGCGGGCGGCGGGTCGACGTTGGGGCGATCAAGGATACGGCGATGCTCGCGATTGAAGGCGAGAAGGACGATATTTCGGGGCTCGGACAGACACGCGCGGCGCTGACCCTGGCGAAGGGCCTGAAGCCGGGCCAGAAACAATATTATATGGCCGAAGGGTCGGGCCATTACGGGATTTTCAACGGCCGTAAGTGGCGCGAGATGATCGCCCCGGTGGTCGAGAAATTTATCGCGGCGCACGGGTAGCGGCGGTTTTCCTCTGTCGTGAGGGAGGCAATCTTAATGGCGTTCTTTGGTGGCGCCGACCTCGACCAGTAGCCAGGCGCATGCTGAAGCGACGACCCCCACACCGGCGCTGACCAGCAGCCCGACGTGAAAGCGCTCGATCAGGGCGTCGCCGTTGACGACCAGCACCGCACCCAGCAACGCGGTCGCGAACAGTCCACCAGTTCGCGACACGGCGCTGTTCAGCCCGGAGGCGGTGCCGGTGTGACGCGGGTCGACCGAGGCGAGCACGGCGGTGGTGAGGGGCGCGACCGCGATCGCCATGCCGGCGGCCAACACGGTAATCGCCGGGAAGATCGCGGCCCAGTAACTTTGCCCGGGGACGATCCGCGTGCCCAGCAGCATGCCGGCGGCGACGATCGTCGGGCCGATCGTGAGCGGCCAGCGCGGGCCGATGCGGGTGGCAAGCTTGCCCATCTGCGGGCTGGTGAGCGCGATGACGATAGGCAGCGGAAGCATCGCTAGGCCGGCCTGGACGGGCGAATATTGCGCGGTCTCGATGAGTATATAGGGGAGCAGGAGCGTCGCCCCGCCAAACGCGCCGTAGAGCAGGAAGGTGAGCAGGTTGAGTCCGACGAAACTGCGGTCCGAGAACATTGTAAGCGGCATCATCGCCTTGTCGCCACGGCGGTGCTCGACGGCGAGGAAGGCGGCGGTGAGGGCGAGCCCGGCGATAATTGCCGTAATGCTTATCGGGTCGTATTTCTGGTGAGCCGACCACAAAGTCAGGCCGTAAGTAAGTGCGCCGAGCCCGATCGTGACGAGTAGCGCGCCGGGATAGTCGGTCCGGTCTGCGGCAGGGTCGCGGCTTTCGGGGACGAAGCGCAGTGCGATGACGATCGCGCCGATGCACAGCGGCAAGTTGATGAAGAAGATCGTCGGCCAGCCAGCGTTGGCGATGAGCCAGCCGCCGAGCAGTGGCGCAGCGGCAGCGGTGATCGCTCCGGCCGCAGCCCAGATGCCGACCGCGCGGCCACGCCTGTCGCCGGTGTAGGCGGCGTTGAGCAAGGCGAGGCTGTTGGGGAGGAGCAGGGCGCCGCCGATTCCTTGCCCGGCGCGGCCGGCGAGAAGGATGGTGAGGCTGGGTGCGAGCGCGCAGGCGAGGCTGGCGATGGCGAACAGCGTCGTGCCAATGACGAGCAGCGCGCGGCGGCCGAAATGGTCGCCGAGTGCGCCGCCGAGGAGGAGCAGCGCGGCAAGCGGCAGGGTGAAGGCATTGACGACCCACTGCACCTCGACTGCGTCGGCGGCGTAGCTCGAGCGGATCGCGGGGAGCGCGACGTTGAGCACCGAGCCGTCGATGAACGCCAGGCTGGAGGCGAGGATCGAGGTCGCCAGCGTCCAGCGCGGGTTGGAAGCCTTGATCAGGACGGCGTCACGTTCTTCATGACCGGTTCGCGCGGCGCGAGCGGGGCCAGGATCCGCTTGAGGAAACGGCGTGCTTTGTAGACCAGCCAGCCCGAGCCGAGGACGATGACCGCGGCGACGATCGCCGCCAAGACGGGGTTGGCGATCGCCATCGCCATAAGGCCGGTGGTGACGACGTCCTCGCCGGTCGAGACGGCAATGTTCGAGTAAGGCTCGGGACTGGCGTTGACCATCGCGCGCGCGCCCGCCTTGCCGGCGTGGGCGACGAACGCCGCGCCACCGCCGAGGAGGAAGCTGACGACCTGAAGCGTGGTGTTCGAGCTGTCGACGATGGCAAGGCTCAAGAGCGCACCGCCAAGCGGGCGGATGAAGCCGTGTACCGCGTCCCACGCCGAGTCGACGA
The DNA here is from genome assembly GCA_031394005.1 of Sphingomonas sp. Lineage (GTDB taxonomy): Bacteria > Pseudomonadota > Alphaproteobacteria > Sphingomonadales > Sphingomonadaceae > Sphingomicrobium. The sequence goes on along the minus strand of JANMWM010000266.1, from coordinate 8,420 downwards.
ATTGGATCTTGTCGGCGAAGAATTCGGCGAGCGTGCCGATCGCAGCGGCGCCGATCACCCACGGGTTGGCAAGAATGTCGAGGCTGTGGAGGTTGGCGGGGAGCGCGATCCAGCCGAAGTGCATCGCGAGCCCGGTGACCAGCGTGACGAGATATAGTCGCCAGCCAGCAAGCAGGCTGGTCGATGCGGCGAGCGAAAAGAGTTCAACCGGACCCATGTCTTGCCCCTCGAAATACTGCGCGAAAGTGGGACGTTATGCGCCGGCGCGCAAGGGCACGAGAAAGCTCGCGCTGACGAAGTAGAGGCCGTGCGGAGGAGCGTTGAGGCCGAGCGCGGCGCGGTCCCTGGCGGAGAGCGCGGCGGCCATATCGGCGGTCGTCCACTGGCCGCGGCCGACGAGCATCAGGCAGCCGACCATCGAGCGGACCTGATGGTGGAGGAAGCTGCGCGCGGCGGCGCGGACGTGGAGCTCTTCACCGACGCGCTCGATGGTGAGGCTGTCGAGCGTCTTAAGCGGGCTCGCCGACTGACAGTGGGTCGAGCGGAAGGTGGTGAAATCGTGGTGGCCAACGAGGATGGCCGCCGCGTCGCGCATCGCCACCTCGTCGAGGGGGACAGGGATGTGCCAGAGGCGAGCGCGCTCGATCGCGGGGGGCGGGCGGCGGTCGAGCAGGCGGTAGAGATAACGACGCCCGGTGCAGCTGAAGCGGGCGTGCCAGTCGGCGGCGACGGGCTCGGCGGCGAGGATGGTCACGGGGGCGGGACGGACCAGGGCGTTCAGGCCTTCGCGCAGGCGTTGAGCAGTGAGCGGCTTAGCGATGTCGGCATGGGCTTCCATCGCGAGCGCGTGGACCCCGGCGTCGGTGCGACCGGCGCCGTGGACGGAGGCGCGCTCGCCGGTGATGTGCAGAATCGCCGCCTCGATCGTCGACTGGATGGTCGGACCCTGGTCCTGCCGCTGCCAGCCAAGGAACGGACCGCCATCATATTCGACGGTCAGCCGCCAGCGAGTCACTTAAGGATCGTCCCGGCGGGGAGCGGGAAGCCGCGGAGGAGCTCGGCGGGAGTCATCGGCCTGGCGCCTGCGCGCTGGATCCGGAGTGGGCGGAGCGCGGCAGTGGCGCAGGCGATGGTCAGCTGATCGTCGAGGATGGTGCCGGGGGTTCCGGTCATATCGACGACTTCGGCGGCAAGGAGCTTGATGCGTTCGCCGTTCGCCTTGAACCAGGCTCCGGGAACGGGGGCGAAGGCACGGAGCTGACGCTCGATCGCGTTGGCGCCTCGCGCCCAGTCGATGCGGGCTTCGGCCTTGTCGATCTTGGTGGCATAGGTGACGCCGTCGGCGGGTTGGGATGCGGGACGGTATCGCGACGGGTCGGCGAGCCATTCGGCCATCGCCTCGGCACCTATTCTGGCAATCTCTTTAGTGAGTTGGCCGGCCGTCTTACGACCGATTTCGGTTTCCCGAGTGAGCAACATCGGGCCGGTATCGAGACCCTTTTCCATCTGCATGATGGTTACGCCAGTGACCGCATCGCCGGCCTCGATCGCGCGCTGGACGGGAGCGGCGCCGCGCCAGCGAGGGAGCAGCGAGCCGTGGACGTTGACGCAGCCGCGGCGCGGAGCGGCGAGGATGGGCGGGGGGAGGATCAGGCCATAGGCGGCGACCACCGCGACGTCGGCGTCGAACGCGGCGAACGCGTCCTGCTCGGCCGGATCGCGCAGGGTGGTCGGGTGGCGAACCGAGATGCCAAGCTGCTCGGCGCGGTCGTGGACGGCGGTGCGCCGCTCGCCCTTGCCGCGCCCCGCCGCGCGCGGTGGCTGGGTGTAGGCGCACAAGACATCGTGCCCCGTGGCGACAAGCGCCTCGAGCGTCGGTACCGCAAAGTCCGGCGAGCCCATGAAAATGATCCGCATAGGGATTGCCTATGCCGACCCTTGCCGGTTCCGCCAAGCCGCCTATGTCAGTCGCGATGGCATCGGAACTCGACGTGCTGAGCGCTGCACTGGCGCGCCTCCCCGGTCTCGGGCCACGGTCGGCGCGGCGCGCGGTGCTGTATCTCGTCAAGAAGCGCGAGGCGGCGATGGAGCCATTGCTCGCCGCGCTGCAGGCAGTCGCCGACAATCTCGTCACCTGCGCAACGTGCGGCAATGTCGATACGGTCAATCCGTGCCGGCTGTGTCAGGACCTACGGCGCGACGAGCGATTGCTGTGCGTGGTGGAGGAAGTCGCCGACCTGTGGGCGCTCGATCGGTCGCGGCTGTTTCCGGGGCGCTATCACGTGCTTGGCGGGCGACTGTCGGCGCTGGAGGGGATCCGCCCCGAGGATCTTGGGATCGACACGCTGATTGGGCGGGTCGCGGCGGGCGGTATCGACGAGGTGGTGCTGGCGATGAATGCGACGCTCGAGGGGCAGACCACCGCGCATTACCTTGCCGAACGACTGGAAAAATTCCCGATCCGGTTGACCCAGCTCGCTCATGGCCTGCCAGTGGGCGGCGAACTCGATTATCTCGACGAGGGGACCCTGGCGCAGGCGTTGCGGGCACGGCGGCCGGTCAACTAGAAAAGAACCCGCCCCCAGCCCCTCTCTTGCGGCGAGGGGGGCAGAGACTTAAGTGCCGGAAATGGCCATTCTTCGCATCCTTGAAACTCCTGATCCCGTGCTCCGTCAGATATCCACCCGGGTCGACAAGATCGACGACGAACTGCGCGCGCTGATCGCCGACATGTTCGAGACGATGTATGATGCGCCCGGGATCGGGCTTGCCGCGGTGCAGGTCGGCGTTCCTAGGCGCGTGCTGGTGATGGATCTGCACGAGCCGGCCGAGGAAGGCGCCGAGGTGGTCAAGGAGCCGCGGGTGTTCGTCAATCCCGAGATCCTCAGCGAATCCGACGAGGATGTTCCCTACACCGAAGGGTGCCTGTCGGTGCCCGACCAATATGCCGAGGTGATGCGTCCCGACCGCATCCGCGCGCGATGGCTCGACGAACACGGCGTGACCCACGAGGAGGATCTCGACGGACTGCTGGCGGTGTGCCTGCAGCATGAGATGGACCATCTTGAAGGCGTGCTGTTCATCGATCATCTGTCGCGGCTGAAGCGCGAGATGGTGCTCAAGAAGATTGCCAAGGCGCGCAAGGAACGCGGGCTAAGCATGTGATCAGAGTCTGATCCGGCTCCGATGGCTGCCGGACACCCGGCGACGGAGCATTCGCTGAGAGCCTGAATCGCATTTTCGGCGCGTGCACGAGGCGCATTCACCGCAAGCGATCAGGCTTTGGCAAAACCCGCTCCGCTTCGGAGGGAAGTTTTACCCTTCATTGACACGGGACCGTCGATGGCGCGGGGATGAACCGAATTTCTATTACCGCCGAGCCGGGCACCATCGAGCGGCAAGCATCGCGTGCTCCGCAGGCTGGTAAATTCTCGCTCGATCTTTTGTCGATCGCGCCGGTCCATGATCCGGTGACAGTCGCGGTGCGGCGCGAGCAGGTCCGTCAACTGTTCCGCGCCACGCCGCGGTCGCAGCTGATCGTCCTGATCACGGTCGTCCTGCTGGCGTGGGAGCTCCGCCACTCAGTGTCGACGGCATCGCTGTCGATGTGGCTCGTTGCAACGTGCATCGTTTCACTGTATCGCGCCGTATAGGCGCGCCAGGTTGGCCGAACCCTTGCCAAAACATTGCCGCTGCGGATTGTCCGCGACATCACCTTGCTTGTCCTGCTTGTCCTGCTTGCCGCTATGCTGCGGGTCGTGCCCGCCTTCCTTTGATCACCATCGCTCGCGTTCCAACAGCAGATCATGATCGGTGTGGTCCTGTTCGGGGTAATGTGCAGCTGCGCGACGGCGCTTGCGATCGTCCCCGTCGCCGGTCTGACTTTCATCGGCGTGATTGCATTCGGGGAAATCCGGATGACGCTCTTCCATGACAGCGTCGCTGCGACGCTGATGGCGATAACCGCCCCACTGCTCTGCGGGCAGTCGGTGATTGCCAGCGCGTTGCAGTTCGTTCCACAGGTCCAGTCGCGCAGCGAACTCGAGGAACAGGGCCAGCTGATCAAATTGTTGCGCGAATTCCAGGCGAGCGGCAGCGAGTGGTTGTGGGAGCTGGATCGGAATGTGTGCATCCGGTTCTTCTCTCAGGCGATGGCCGTCGCGATCGGCCAAGCCGCCCAGGACATTATTGCAAATAACATTCGCCCTCTGATCGATCCGGGCGGCAATCACCGGCCGATGTCGAAGGGGGTTCGCGCACTGTTCGAGCATTTCGACACGGGCAAGGCGTTCCACGAGATTGCGTTTCCGGCAATCGACGGGCGCTGGTTTTGCCTGTCGGGACGACCGGTGATCGAGCAGGAATGGTTCGATCAGCGGCTGGCGCGGGGTCGGGTCAGATATCAGTCAGCTGCGGGCGGGCGACGGGACCGAGGGTATCAGGGTCGCGCGGCGTGACCCGCTGACGGGACTCGGAAATCGACTCATGATTCGCGAGATGCTCGAACAGGGACGGTTGCGGCACGCGAGGGACGGCGAGTGCTTGCTGCTGTTGCTCGACCTCGTTCGCTTCAAGATGGTCGACGATACGCTCGGCCACGCGGTCGGCGACCAGTTGCGGGCCGAGGTCGCGCGGCGGCTCGAGCAGGCGTGCGGCGAAGAGGGCACGGTTGGGCGGCTGGGGGGCGACGAGTTAGCGGTGGTGGTCGGCGGGGCGACCGACACGCTGACGCTGATTACGCTCGCCGAGCGGATCGCCGATGCGATCGATCGCGGGTTCCATATCGGCATGAGCGCGATTCACATCGGCGTGTCGATCGGAATCGCGCGGGCACCCAGCGATGGCGACAACGAGGACCGACTGATGCGCAGCGCCGATCTCGCGCTGTACCGAGGGGCGGGGGCGCTTCGCCTTTTACGAACCGTGGATGCTGGCAAAAGCACAGGCCGACCGCCTGCTCGAAAACGACGTGCGCGAGCCGGTTCGGCGGGGCGAGCTTCACCTGGTCTATCAGCCGATCCTCGATGCGCAGTCGCTCGAGGTGGTCGGCTATGAAACGCTGCTGCGCTGGTCGCACCCCGAACGCGGATCGATCGCGCAGGACGTGTTCGTGCCGATCATCGAGAATGTCGGGTTGATCCACTAGATCGCGGCGGCTGGGTGATCGGCGAGGCCTGCTGCCAGGCCACGTTGTGGCCCGACCAGCGGCGGATCGCGGTCAACATCTCGGTTGCGCAGTTGACCACGGCGTGCTGGCGCGAGAATGTCGAGCAAGCGCTGGCCGAGAGCGGGCTGGCACCGTCACGACTCGAGCTGGAAGTGACCGAAAGTGTGCTCATGGGCGTCGATGCGGCGGCTCTGGCAGCGTCGACGAGCCTTTAGTCGCTCGGCGTGCGGCTGGTGCTCGACGATTTCGGCAAGGGCTATTCGAGTTTCGGCTTTCTGTCGGGCGCCTGTTTCGACAAGATCAAGATCGACCAACTGTTCGTCCGCGGCGCGGCCAACGGACAGCGCGAGAGCCTGGCGATCGTCAATTCGATCCTCGCGCTGGCGAAAGGACTGGGGGTCGAGACGACGGCCGAAGGGATCGAGACCGCGGCGCAGACCCAGTTGATGGCGCATCTCGGCTGTACGCAGCTGCGGGGTTGCCTGTTCGGGCGCCCGGTGTCGGCCGACGCGGTGCGGATGACGCCGCGGCAGCAGAATGAGCGCGGGTGTCCGCCCCGTCGCCGCGCCTGACCCGCTCGGGGGGAAGCGCAAAGCGCTTTCACCGCAAACAATCAGGCTCTAAGGCCTCGCTTCGTTGGGGCGTCGCCAAGTGGTAAGGCACCGGCTTTTGATGCCGGCATTCGCAGGTTCGAATCCTGCCGCCCCAGCCAGTTTTCTTTCAAAACATTGAAAACAAGAAGGAATATTTCTCTTGTTGGTTTGCGAAGTCCACTTCGGTACAAAGCCTTGGTACAAAGTCTGAATGGACGTCGGCACCTGATGGCTCCTGCCTTGGGTTACGCGGTCCGAATGCTGAGTAAGTGCTGGAGTTGCCTTGGCTTGAAGATCCCCCGCTGAGGGTTGACGATCGGTATGCGGGTGCCGTCGACCTGCATTCCCGAAAGCAGGTCGGAATTCGATAAGGAGCCATTGTTGGTCAGACGACGAAAGTGCGATGCCATGAGCATCCGCACTCTTGCGTCTTCGGCCCAATTCGTTGCCATTACCCCCGTGTACGGTCCCGCCCTCGTCAATGCCATAATCGATCGCTCGGCAACGCAAGAGTCGCGTCGGGAATGAAACAAATCGCCATTTGGCCGGAACTGCCCTATATATGGCCATATGACGCAAATTGTTGCCCTCGACGCGTTGGCGGCACACTTTCGCCCCGGCGTGCTTACCCAGGAAGAAGGGGCTGCGCTCTTTCGCGCAGTCGTCCACTTATTTGCCAAATGGCAGTTGACCGACGAGCAGGCATCCGCGCTGCTCGACCTCAACGTGCGCACCTATCGTCGGTGGAAGGCGGACGGACCGGGGCACCTGGACCGGGACACCAAAGCGCGCCTCTCGAACGTCATTGGAATCCACAAGGCCCTGCGAATTATCTTCCGGGAGCCTCAGCGCGGCTACGACTGGGTTCGGACCCCCAACAAGGCTTTCGGCAACCGAACTGCTCTCGAGGTGATGCAGGACGGCGAGCTGACCGATCTTATGCGCGTTCGACGCTATCTGGATGCTGAGCGCGGCGGCTGGTGATCGGCCCTGCCCAGGTTCCGCTCAGCCGCGTCGACTGGCGGGGCGCAGTTCGAATCATCCGAAGCAGCCACCCGCCCATCGACTTGTTTGAGGATATCGCCGACCCGGCTGACTGGCCACTGCTAATCTCCGCTGAGCAAAAGACCAATCCGCGTCTTGTTGAAAGTCTGGGGAACCTTGAGCTAGTGATACCTCATCGCCGAGTTGGCGGGCAAGGGGCTAGCTATCTGATGGCTCCTTTTACCCATGTCAGCCTCGATCGCCCGACGAGGTTCAGCGTCGGTTCGTTCGGAGTGCTGTACGCGGCAAAGGCCTTTCAAACGGCGCTGCTCGAAACCCGTTTTCATCACAGTCGGTTTCTGGCCCAGACGGACGAGAGCCCTGGGTGGGTCTCCCAATTTCGCGAGATCCTGCTCGAGGTGCAGGCAGAGCTGAACGATCTTCGCGCCGTCGCGGCTATGGCCGAAGATGAACTTGCACCCGATAGTTACCACGTAAGCCAGCAGCTAGGCCTCAGTCTTAGGCGCTCGGGCTCCGACGGTATCGCCTATCCGAGCATCCGAGACGAGGGTGGCGAGTGCGTCGGCCTATTCTTCCCGGATTGCGCGTCGAACGCCAGGCAGGGGCGGCATCTCGACTATCACTGGAACGGAGCGGCCGTGGACTTCTATCGTGACGCCGCCAGTGGCCAGGTCTTCCGGTTCGTGGAATAACCCCCCGATGGTGCAGCGTAGGGGGCAGTGATGAGGCGTGTGTTTAGCGAGAATATCGGTGAGTCCAAGCTGATCATCGCTCAGAATGCAGATGGATACGTCGGTACCATTCTGGCAAGCTGGCCAGACGAGGGAGACAATCGAACACGCCGACCTTGAGATTTTAAAGGCGAGCCTTCGTAATCTGGCCGTTACGCTTCACCCCATTATTACGGAATTGAAGGGGCAAAGGGGCGTTTTTGTAGCTTCTTCCCGGGCGGCTTTGGCGACGCAACCGATCTCGCGAAGGAACGCGACTATAAGGACAAGGCACGCAGCGCACTCAATATCGCCGTGCCCCTTGACCGTGCATTGGAAGCAGACGCCGGCGATGCCCTCGGTTGCCGCAAGGGTCTTGCGACCAATCTTCTGTCGCGCTTCGAAGCCGCTCGCCTGAGCGAAGTAATCGCGTTTCGCGATGGTCCGATGTTCGTTCGTGCCGCCGCCTCGTTCGCCTTCGGGCGCAATTCATTGACGGTCATAAGGTCCTGGACGCGGTCGGACAGTTTGCTGGCCATGTAGCCGGCATAGTCGCCGAACGCTTTCGGTATTCGATGCTTTTCCTAAATCGACGATTGAACCTCCAGCAGAAACCCTTAAGCGAAGGCCTCTCTTCCGACACTGTAGGAAACAATCAATGACCTTAACCGGCAAGCTCATTAACGGGTGTGGTCGGATTGAAAATGCGGAAAGCTTTAGCGGGATCGAAGTGGCTAGCGGGCCTTTGAGCGACCCTACATTCAGCGCTGCCGGTCCTGGCGAAGTCGACCGGGCGTGCGAGATTGCTGACCTTGCTGCAATTCCGTACGCCAACACAGATCGGGAAGTCCGCGCCCGATTTCTCGAGCAAATTGCGGACAATATCACGGCGATCGGCGATGCGCTGGTCGAACGGGCGGTTACCGAAAGCGGGCTACCACGAGC
>JANMWM010000203.1:0-2568 GCA_031394005.1 Sphingomonas sp. | reverse complement strand
TATAACGACTCCAAGTATCTTGACGACGTCGTTACGCCGACCGGCCCGACGACTCCGCCGACGGTCGTGCCGACCGCTGGGAAGACCACCGTCGACTCGCCGCGCCATCTTGCCAAGGCCGAGGTCTCTTACGACAGTCGATTGTTCCTTGGCCGGGTGGGCATCAACTACATGAGCAAGCGCTACTTCACCTACACCAACGACCAGTCGGTCCCCGGCCGGGCAATCGTCGATGCGACGGTGGGGTTCCACTTGCCGATGCTGCGGCTGCGCAATGCCGAGTTCGACGTCAACGTCGCCAATTTGTTCGACAAAAGATATGTGGCGACGCTCGGTTCGAACGGGTTCGGTAACAGAGACGATAACCAGACTCTGCTCGCCGGGTCGCCACGTGAGTTCCTTGCGACGCTGAAGTTCGGCTTTTAGAACGCGAAGGTTCGGAGCAAGCGCTGCTCGCGCTCGGCGTTTCGAGCGCGACTTTCGCTACCCTGCGCCGGTCGAGATTCCTCCTGACCAGCAGATCGTGCTGCTGGCGACACCGGGGGCGACCCTGTCCTCGTTCGACTCCGCGCTGGTCTCGGCGCCATCGCTTCGGCTCGGCTGGGTCGTCAACGCGTTATTGTCACCCGACGGTAAAGCGGAGCGCGTTCGTCACCGCCCGAGTGAACGGCCTCGCGGGATCCGATGGAAAGCCACTCGCCGGTACCGGGCGCGACTTCATCATCATCGTCGACATCGTTGCCGGCAAGACGATGCGCCGCGCCACATTGCCGATTTCGGGGCGCGGTGTCGGCAACGGGCTGGCAGCCGGCGACGCATGCCGGAGACAGCGCTCGCGGTGCGGCGTCGGGGGCCGCCTCGGGCGCACTCGGCGGGACGAACGGCTTGGGCAATAGTGGGAACGCCAGCGCGTCCGCGAATGGCAGCGGCAACGGCTCGGCCGACGGGTCGGCCAGCTTCTAAACCGCGTTCGTTGACCGATCGATCCGCTACTCGACCCCCTCGAGCGCCGGGACTTTCGTGCCAGGCGGCGGCGGGGCCGGTCAAGCGCAAGGTGGCGAGCGCGGCGATGACCATGACGATGTTGAACAATCCCGTTCAGATGTAGCTCCCGACTTCGGAAAGCAGCAACCGGCGCGCGTGGGCATGATGAGAAAACTGGCATTAGCCGTCAATCCCCCAGGCGGCGGGCAGCCGCTGCGTCTGGGGCGCGCCCTCCTCGACCCGCCGCCGAAGAATGCGATCTGGATCAAGGCCCGCTTCCCAGGCCACGCTTCAGAGAAGTGATCGTCGCTGGGCTGCTGCTCGGGCCGTCGCAGCTCGGCTGGCTCGCCCCGCATCTCAGCCTCGGCCTGTTCGTCGCCAAGCCGTCGCCGGCGATCACCAATCTCGAGCCAGCTCGGGCTGACCCGGTTAATGTTCCAGATCGGCGGAGTTCGAATTCGCGCATCTCAAGGAGAAGATGGCGCGGCGAGCAGCGACGTGGATCGCGATCGCCTCGCTCGTCGTGCCGTTCCTATTGGGGTTGGCGATCGGCCATTTCAGCCAGCCGCGGCTCGCCTCGGCGATGGACCGGACGATCTATTCGCTGTTCATCGGCGTCGGGATGGCGATCACCGCGCTGCCGATCCTCGACCGCATCCTCGTCCAGTTCGACCTCCAGCGGCGCAGGCTCGGCGTGGTCGCGCTCGCCGTCGCAGCGGTCAATGACGTGGTCGGCTGGATGATGCTGGCGGTCGTCTCGGCGCTGGCCGCGGCCGAGCTCAGCTGGAGCGGCAGCGCTCTGCAAATCGGCGGCCTGATCGTGCTGATGCTCGTCGCCCGCTTCGCGCTGGCACCGCTCGCCGGCTGGTTGGTGCGCCGCTTCCCGGTGGTCGACGGGGTATTTTCCCCCAACCTCATGGCGATCGTGCTGTGCCTCATCTTCGCGCTGGCGATCGTGACCTTGAAACTGGGCATCTTCGCGAACTTCGGTGGTTTCCTCGGCGGTCTCTTGTTCCATCGCCACCTCGATTTCGTCACGGCGTGGCGGCGGCAGGTCGGCGGGTTCGTGCAGGTATTTTTTTCCTGCCGATCTTCTTCACCTTCACCGGGCTGAGAACCAACCTGCTCGGCCTGACCGGTGATCTCGACTGGCTTGGCATCGTGCTCGCCGCGTCGATCCTCGGCAAGATCGTGCCCGTGTTTATCGCCGCGCGGGCGAGCGGGTTCACGACCGACGAATCGATCACGCTTGGCGCACTGATGAACACTCGGGCCCTAACGGACCTGATCGTGCTCAACGTTGGCTACGACCCCGGCTTCCTGCCGCCGTCGATCTTCGCGATGCTGGTGCTGGATGGCGGTCGTGACGACGCTGATGACCGGGCCGTTGCTGCAATGGCTGCTACCGCGCCTCGGGCATCAGGTAGCGGCGGGGATCGAGGCTTAGCCAGCGACGGTCGAACCGCGAACCTTGAGCCCGAACGGCAGTAGCCGGATCAACGAAAAGCCTCGCTCGACCGATGAACTAAGAAAAGACAATTTGACGTATTTCCGCCCGGCCTCATTGTGCGACCCGATCCTCGA
>JANMWM010000149.1:0-2710 GCA_031394005.1 Sphingomonas sp. | reverse complement strand
CTCGACCAGCTTAACATCTCGAATTTCGAGCAATATACCAAGCAGCTTCCATCAGTCAGCTTCCAGACCATCCAGCCCGGCTTGACCGTGGTCTACATGCGCGGCGTCGCGACCGGCGGCGACGGCAACCACTCGGGCTCGTTGCCCTCGGTCGGTACCTATCTGGATGAACAGCCGGTTACGACCATCGGCGGCACGCTCGACGTCCACATCTACGACATCGCTCGCATCGAGAGTCTCGCCGGTCCACAGGGCACGCTTTACGGTGCCTCGAGTCAGGCGGGCACGATTCGCATCATCACCAACAAGCCCAAGCTACACACCACCGAAGGGCGCATCGACGGCGAGATCAACACCGTCGCGCATGGCGGCAGGGGTGGCAAGCTGGAGGGGATGATCAACTTCCCCGTCGCCGACCGCATCGCCTTCCGCGGTGTCGGCTTCTATCAGCGCGACGAGGGCTATATCGGTAATATTCGAGGCAGTCGGACTTACATTGGCACGCAGATCAAGGTCAGCGACGGCGAAGGTGGCACGACGGTGATCGGCTATAATCCCGGCATTACCGTAAACAATGCCGCGCTTGTGAAGAAGAATTTCAACGACACCACCACTTACGGCGGCCGCGCGGCGCTGAAAATCGATCTCGACGACAGCTGGACCGTGACTCCGACAGTTCTTTACCAAAATCTCAAGAGCAACGGGAATTTCAGCTACGATCCCAAGCTGGGCGATCTCAAAATTGACCGCTTCTTCGATGAAGTCCGGAAAGATAAGTTCATCCAGGCGGCGCTGACCGTCGAAGGCAAGATCGGCAATTTCGATGTGACCTACGCCGGCGCATACCTTGACCGCAAGACCTATACGACGAGCGACTACACCGACTACGCGGACGCCTATGATCAGTTGTATTCATCGTACGGCGGCTTCGCCAACTATTTCTACTTCCACGATTCGGCCGGCCGCACGATCGACCCCCGCCAACGCATCGTCGGCACCGATCACTTCCGCAAGATGAGCCACGAATTCCGCATCGCCTCGCCGAGCGACCAGCCATTTCGGGTCATTGCCGGCGCCTTCTACCAGCGCCAGCAGAATCTCATCCACCAGGATTATCAAGTCACGGGACTTTCCCCCGAGCTCTCGGTCAACGGCTTTCCCGGTACGTTGTGGCTGACCCAGCAGAAGCGCGTCGACCGCGATTACGCGCTGTTCGGCGAGGCTACGTATGACTTCACCCCGAAACTGGCGTTAACCGCGGGCGGGCGGCTGTTCCGCTACGACAACAGCCTCGTCGGATTCTTTGGTTTCGGCCGCGATCCCAACGGACCACCCTACAATGGCGCGGGCAGCACCAAAACCGGGGTTGCGGGCTGCTTCCGCGCCGACGGCACGATCGTGCGCGACGGCACCTCGGCGGCGATCCTTCCCCCCGTCGTCGAAGGAAGCTTCTGTACCAACCTCGGGGTCTTCTCCAACGGCAATGTCATCCCCAAGGCAGCGAAGGGCAGCGGCTTCACGCACCGCCTCAACTTGAGCTACAAACCGCATAATGGTCTGTTGTTTTACGCAACATGGTCGCGCGGGTTCAGGCCGGGCGGGATCAACCGGCGGCTGAGTGTCGGGTCGTACGCGCCTGATTATCTCCAGAATTATGAACTGGGCTGGAAGATAGCCTTCGCCGGCGGCGCGGTGCACTGGAACGGCGCGCTCTACCATCAGCGCTGGAAAGCATTCCAGTTCGCCTTCCTCGGCGCGAACAGTTTCACAGAGATCCACAACGGCAGCGATGCCAACATCGACGGGATCGAATCCGACGTCAACTATACCGGCGGCGGACTGACCCTCAATGCTGCGGCGGCTTTCACGCGCGCCCGCACGAAGGGGAATATCTGTTCCGCCTTTGGCGACAACAGCGCGACCTGCACCGCGCCAGGCGACTTCATCGCCGCTCCGGCGGGGACACGACTGCCGATCACGCCCAAGTTCAAGGCGACCGCGACCGCGCGCTACTCGTGGCAGTTGCTGGATAATGCAAAGGCGCATGTCCAGGTGGGTGCTGCCTATCAGGGTTCGGCCCCCTCTTCGCTGCGATCTCAAATCCAACTGGTTGGCCCTGATGCGACGCAGTATTGCAAGCTATCGGGTGCGGTGACAGCGGCGGGCTACTGCAACCCGAACATTTTCCAGGGGAAGATCCGCAGCGCGACGCTGTTCGACGTCGCCACCGGGCTCGACTGGAAGACATTTGACGTCGAGCTGTTCGTGACAAACCTGTTCGACAAGCGCAACGACCTCAGCCGCGGCGTCAGCTGCGGCAGCTGCACTCGTACCCTTGTCGTCCCGGGCACGCCGCGGGTGATCGGCCTGCGGGCTGGGTATAAATTCTAGGAAATGTAGGGGCCTCTCTCACTTCGGCGGGAGAGGCGGTCCTCGTCACCAACGCCTACAGCCGCCCGTGCTGGTCCTCGCTCTGAAACAGGCGATCGACCTCGGCGACGAGGTCCTTTAGGTGGAACGGTTTCGACAATAGCTTGGCATCGGGCGCCGTCCGACCACCCTGAAGCGCGACTGCGGCGAAGCCGGTGATAAACATCACGCGGATCGCGGGGTCGATCACGCTCGCCTTCTGGGCAAGCTCGATCCCGTCCATCTCGGGCATGACGATATCCGTCAGCAGCAGGTCATATTTGCCCGCTTCGAGTAGCGG
>JANMWM010000128.1:0-4932 GCA_031394005.1 Sphingomonas sp. | reverse complement strand
GCCGTACGACAGGCAATTTCCTCGTTGCGGCCGTGCTCGCAGTTCCGCTTGCCCTGATTGACATAGACCATCGCTTTACGACCGTCGGTGTTTTGCTAGCGGTCGCGTCAGGTGCTCTAACCTCCGAATTAGGCTATGTTGCTTAGTACACGGTCGTACCCCGTCTGCGTCATTCGACAATCGGTGCCGCTCAGCTAGCTACGCCAGTGATTGACGCCGTCGGGGCCGCCGTTTTGCTCTACGAGCCGCTGAGAATCCGCCTAGCCGTCGCCGCGCTATTCGTCTTGGGCGGCATCGCTGCCACGCTAACCCAAGCGTGACCGGCAGCTTGTCTCCACATACACTGTGGATCGTCGATTTGCGAGATTGGTCAGACCTTCGCCGCTATCCTCCGCAGCGCCTTTTCAAATAATTCCGGCGGTTGCCCACCCGTTATCTCATATTCGCCATCGATAACGATGGTAGGAACCGCATGAACCCCGCGCACCAGCCACAACTCTTCGGCCGCACGAACATCTGAAGCAAAACGGTCAGATGAGAGAATCGTTTTCGCCTCGCTGCGGTCAAGTCCGATCGACGCCGCGATGTCCGCGAGTACTCCATGGTCAGAAGGATCTCGTTGATCGTTAAAATAGGCAGTGAAAAGCGCTTCCTTCAGCGCTGCTTGTTTTCCCTGAAGTTCGGCCTAGTGGAGTAGTCGGTGCGCATCGAAGGTGTTGTAGATCCGGCTCTCGGGGCTGCCGTTCATGTCGAAGCCTAATTCGGCCGCACGCTCTCGGATCATGATCCGATTGGCAGCCGCCTGTTTGGCCGTCAATCCGTACTTCTGCGCCATGTGTTCGACGATGTTCTGCCCTTCGCGGGGCATGCTTGGGTTTAACTCGAAGGGGTGAAACCTTATATCAGCATGAATGACATCACGCGCCCGATGGAGCGCTTCCTCGAGCCCCCTCAATCCGATGATGCACCAGGGGCAGGAGATATCTGACACAAAATCGATTTTTAGTTTCCGAGGCATGACTGGACCTTTCCATACGACCTTTCCGACGACAGGTCAGCGCGCTTAAGCTCAATGATTTCGTCGGCAATCGTTTCGGCCATTGCGCGGACGCGGGCGCCGCCACCTAGATGACAAGCAAAGCTTCGCAACCCGATTAGGTTGAGCTGAATGCATTGCGCCGTTGCGTCAATCGCGATCCCGTCCCGCAGCAGGTTATTAGCCTTTGCCGCGCTAAGAGCCTCTCGAATCGCATGTTCGATCGCCGCAAGACCCCGCTCGGTGCCTTCGCGCAGCGGATGATCCGCTTCGCTAGCTTCCAACAGAGTCTTTACGAGCATGCAGGCTTGCCAGGGTACATCGACGCCATCGGCGACACCCCGGACATAGGCAACGAGCACCCGTAGCGGCGTTTCCCCGGCATTAATCCCCAACAAGATTTCGCGAACGGCATCATCCGAATAGTGGTCGAGCGCGGCAGTGAAAAAGCCGAGCTTGCTCCCGAACGCCGCATAGACGCTGCCCGGGTGGATCCCGGTCGCTTGCTCAAGGTCTTTCATTGACTTCGCGTGGTAACCGCGGTGCCAGAACTCGCGAAGGCCCGCCCTGAGAGCAGCGTCGCGGTCATGCAAGATTGGTGAGCGTCTCATCAAGCTAATGTGATTTCGTTGAGCGAATGTTCAATTGTCTCTTGAGTAATCGCTCAAGACTCCCCGTCTCAATTGTCTCCACTTGATCAACGAGGACGGACCATGACCGATTTCGCGCTCCACACCGCTGACACTACGCCGGAAGCCAGCAAGCCGCTGCTCGCCAAATCGCAAGCAGCTTTTGGCATGATTCCCAATTTGCACGCAGTGGTGGCCGAAGCGCCGGGTCTGCTCCAGGGCTATCAACAACGCCACCAGCATTTCTTGGATTCGAGCTTCGACGCGACCGAGAAAACCGTCGTGTGGCAGATGGTCAATGTGGAGCATAATTGCCACTATTGCGTGCCAGCCCAGACTACAATCGTGCATGAGATGAGGGTCGATCCTGAGGTGATCGAGGCGCTCCGTAACGAGGCGCCACTAGCCGATTCCCCCGCTCCAGACGCTGCGGACCCTCACCCTGCAAATGCTTCGCGGCCGTGGCGAAGTCGCCGAGAAAGATTTGCAGGCGTTTCTCGATGCCGGCTTTACGCGCCGCCAAGTTCTCGAAGTTGTGCTGGCGCTCACGCAGAAGGTGATCAGCAATTACACCAATCATCTTGCAGAAACGCCGATTGACGCAGCTTTCGCGAAATTCGCATGGACGCGCGCTCGCGAGGTTGAATTCGTCTAATAGTGTTCCCTCCCGGACCGTTGCGCCGATCGGGCAGCAGGAGATCGTAGACGATCCCCTGCTGCTCCTTCAAGTCGAACGCTACGATCCCGGCCATTTGGAAGATTCGAAAATCCAAGCTTAAGCGAGCATGTAGCCAATGTCCGAGGCCGCCGTAGGGTACGCGAACATGGTATCGCGAATGGCCTTCACACCGAGCCCGTTGCGGATCGCGAGAGCAAATATGTTGATCACTTCGTCGGCGCTGGGCCCGACCAGATGAGCCCCCAGAATAATGCCGGTTTCTTCTTCAATGAGTACTTTGTAGCCATAAACAGGCTCGTTCAATCGCCGGGCCGTAAACCATGCGGGAACTGATGCAGAGTTCACCCTGAACCGAAGCCCCTTGGCATGGGCGTCGGCTTCGGAGAGACCAACCGCAGAGATTGGCGGAACCGTGAAGGCAACGCTCGGAACCCCGTGATAGTTGGGCTGTGCGCTCGTACCGTCCAGCATGTTCGCCGCGACTACCTTCGCGTCGTGGCTCGATACGGGGGTCAAAGGCGGTCCCACGCCGGCTGCGTCACCCGCTGCGTAAACGCGCGGATTAGAAACGCTTTGGAGTCCTTGCGACAATTTTAGACGGCTGTCCTCGACGGCAACATTGCCCGCCGCCAGATCGAGCGCGTCCAAATCCGGCGCTCGCCCGGCGGCATGAATGACTAGATCGCCAGTCGCCGCGAACTGTGCGCCCTCCGGTCCGGCGGCGTCGACCCTCAGTCCATCATCGGTACGGGTAACTGACGTCGCGGTGACGCCGGTGTGAACGGTGATCCCGAGTGAACGGAATGACGGCATAAGCCACTCGACCACGCCTTGATCGAACTGCGGCAGCATCCGCGTCCCGCGCTGCATGATTGTGACCTTTGCGCCGGCCCGCGCCGCAAGGTGCGAGAATTCGGCAGCGATATAGCCGCCGCCGATGAGGATAATCCTGCGCGGCATCGAATCCAGTTCAAGAAACTCGTCGCTGGTCGAGACTAAATCTTCCCCGGGAATGCCGAGCGGCACAGGACTTGCCCCGGTGGCAATCAGGATGTGGCGTCCGACAATTTCATGGTCTCCGATCGCGATCCGGTCGGGACCGACGAAACGGCCGAGGCCATTGTATGCGTCGACACCCATGTCAGAATAATGCTGGGCCTGCTTCGCGGGGATCGGGTCAGTAAAGCTTCGCTTGAATGCCATCAATTCCGGCCAGTCCAAGCGCACATCTCCCTGCACGCCATTGGCATGCATGCGGCGGACGGCATCGATTACCTCTTCACCGCTGACGAGCATCTTCTTCGGATCGCATCCGCGCAGCGCGCAGGTTCCGCCGAACGGTCGATGATCGATCACGGCGACTCGCCAGCCCCTTTTGCGGACACGGGCGATTACGATCTGCGCGGCGGTGCCTGAACCGATGGCAATCAGATCATAAGGCTCGGCCATGTTTTGCTCCCATCAGGTCGGTGGATCAACAGCAGGCCGCCCGCGACACGTTGGCCTGACGCGGTCGACATACAACACTTCCGTAAAAGCAGAAGACGCAGCAGTGACCCTGCTTGGGGCGGAGGACGACCCCGCAGCCCCTGTAGTCGTATAAGAACTGGCAGGCATTGGTGGCCATCGTCTCGGTCGCCACAAGCCCGCACCGCAAGATGGACAGGTGAGGGTCGATTGGAGGATGGGGGCCTAGTCAGGAATAAAGATATCCCGCGCATAAAAGCACGGCTCCAACAATTAGTCCGAAAAGCGTCAGCCTCCGCACCGCCGGCGGTGTGCAAATGCCCCCTGGCCCGCGGGCAGCTGCCTGGCGTTGTTGCCGCCACAATAGAATGGCGCCGCCTGCGAGCGCGAGCGCCACTACGGCGAGGAGCAAGGTGCAGATAGGCTCGACGATTGATGCAATTCCGCCAAGCGAGGCGGTGCCCAGGCCGAAGATGATCAGAAGCAGCGGAAGGGCGCAGCAAGCGGTAACGCCGAACGCGGCAGCGAGTCCGCCGATGATGAGTATGAGCGCGTCGATCAGATCAGCGACGTTGCCAAGCTCAATGTAGCGCTGGAAGATCGTCCGCACAGTGTCGGCCTCAGCCTCGTTCGGGATGAGCTTGCGAGCGACCGTAGGGATCGCCAATCGCGGTGAGCACCGCGCCAGCGGTGCACAGCATGGTCGCCGCCAACGCGGCGCGGGCCGCGCCGATGCGGTCGACCAGGATGCCGCCAACGATCGCCAGCGGAATGTTGGGCAGGCTGAACACCGCGTTGAGCGAGCCGATCTGTTGCTGGCTGAAGCCGCGCTGGTTGCGCAGCAACTCGGCGATCGGGGCAATCGAGTCGTACGTATAGTTGCTTCCCATGATCGTGAATGCGGCCAGGGCGAGCACGATCCATTTCAGCTGTCTCTGCATGATCGACATGTCTTTCTTTGCTCAGTGCAACCGTGCGCTTTGCCGTCTCAATTCTGCCTGCACATGGGTGATATCGACCGTCTCGAACGAGGCACCCGATTTCAGGGACACGGCCGCTGCAACTCCGGCACCTTGCCCTGAAACCGCACAACACATCATGTTGCGCACCGCGGCATGGCT
>JANMWM010000055.1:0-2126 GCA_031394005.1 Sphingomonas sp. | reverse complement strand
GACACACCCGCATCCGGGTCTTATGCCGCAATGCCTCTAGAAAAGGCGTCAGCCAAACCTCCAGATCGCTGCGCCAATCCTCTGCCATCGCCAGCCTCCTTAAAAGCTGGCTCCTCATGAATCAGGGAAATCCCCTCTTGGGAATCCCAAAAATCACTTCTGCCAAAGTAGTGCTAGCGTCAAAAGTGAAATCGCCGATTGAGCCATCATCAGGAGTTTCGCAGGCTCACTGAGCGGCATTGTGTCTGTTGGTGAAAATGCACAAGCATTCGTGAATGCTACGTAGATATAGTCTACAATCCAGGGGATCAGGCATCTGCCATAGGCTCAGTACGCAGCACCATTTTCGGGAAGAAAAAATTACATTGGCCTGGCTCCTTTACCCCGCGCGACGCCGGCCCGCCGCGGTCGATACTCGAGTATCAAAGGGCAAAGATTATCACATTGATGATCCAGATGTTCACGGCGGCGAGAAGCAACGTCCGGCCGGTCTTCGTAGCCGGCCGTGTTCCCCGTCAGCATCTATGAGACAGGTTTAGGGCATTGAGCTGCTGCCCAAAAATCGCCCGGTGAACGGGTGGTGCAGGACATTTGCCGCGCCGCGCGCGAGCATTACTCGGGTGAGGTCAAGATCCGGATCTTGCTCGACGGCCTGCGCGGCGAGGACAGCATCGCCAAGCTGTGCCGCCGTGAGGGGATTGCGCAAAGCCTGTATTACGTGTGGTCGAACGAGTTCCTCGAAGCCGGCAGGCGCCGCTTGGCGGGCGACACGGCCCGCGCCGCCACCACCGACGACGTCAAGGGGCTGCGCGAGTCCACGGCGCTGAAGGAGGTCGTCGCCGAATAGGCGCTCGAGCTGTGGCTGCTTAAAAAAGCATGATCGCGGATGGGGGAGACGACGAATGAGGTAGCCCGCATCCGAGAAGGTCGAGATCATCAGGATCGTCGAGCAATCATCGCTGTCAGCGCGCCAAACGCTGGCGCAGATCGGTGTGCCGCGTGCCACCTTCTACCGCTGGTATGATCAATATCAGACCGGCGGTCCCGAAGCGCTGGAGGACAATCCGTCAGGGCCGAGCCGTATCTGGAACCGCATCCCAGACGATGTCAGGGTCGCGATTCTCGAACTGGCGCTCGAAGCCACCAAGCTGTCACCGCGCGAGCTGGCGGTGCGCTTCACTGACGAACGCGGTTACTTCGTATCCGAAGCAACGGTCTACCGTCTGTTGAAGGCGGATGATCTGATCACCAGCCCCGCCTTCATCGTCATCAAGGCGGCATCCAAGTTTACCAACAAGACGACCCGGCCCAACGAGATGTGGCAGACCGATTTTACCTGCTTCAAGATCATCGGCTGGGGCTGCCTCGGCTTTGGCATGATGCCCCGCATCATACGCCGCCTGCGCTACCTGTCGACGATCCTCGATGATTACTCGCGCTACATCATCGCCTGGAAGCTGTGCTCGACCATGAAGGCCGAGGACGTCACCGACACGCTGGAACTGGCGCTGACCGCGTCAGGGTGTGACCAACCCTTCGCAGCCATTCCTCCGCCCATGTCCAGCACAAGCCGCGACTGCTCAGCGACAATGGCTCCAGCTACATATCCGGCGATCTGGCCGAATAGCTCGACGATCGCAGAATGAAACATGTGCGCGGAGCGCCTTATCATCCCCAGACCCAGGGCAAGATCGAGCGCTGGCACCAGACCCTCAAAACCGCATCAGCCAAGAAAACTACTTCCTGCCCGGCGACCTCGAAGCCCAGATCGAGGCGTTCATCGAACACTATAATCATCACCGCTACCACGAAAGCCTGAGCAATGTGACGCCAGCCGACGCCTACTTCGGCAGGGCCCAAGCCATCCTCGCCGAGCGAGCCCGCATCAAACCCATCACCATCGAACCTCGGCGCTTGCAACACCGCAAACTCGCCGCTTAAACATCAACCCCCAGATGAGGCCAACACTCCGCTAATCTACGCCGCTAAATGTCTCGAATGATCTGACGACGGACACTTCCGGGACGGTACCTCATAAAGGATGCAGGATGATCGACTGTTATGGCTCTCGGTCCGTCCGCGGTCATGGGGCACGGGCATTTCTGGCCTGCAAGGCAGCGTTTCCG
>JANMWM010000024.1:0-19624 GCA_031394005.1 Sphingomonas sp. | reverse complement strand
CTCGACCGACGCGATCACCAAGCCCAAGCTGAAGCAGTCGCTGATCGACCATGCGGACAATGCCCGCCTGTCGCGGGAGCTGGTGCGGCTGAGCTGCGACAATCCGCTGCCCGAGCCGCTCGATGCGCTGGTGCTGACGGGCATTCCGCCCGAGCCTTTGCTCGCCTTCCTCGAGGACCAGGGGTTCAAGACGCTTGCCAACCGGATGACCGGGACGGGGACATCGTCGGGGGGCCCGAGAATCAGCGCGGCTTTGGTCGCGCCGGTGGCGGCGCCCGAGCCCGAGAAGATCGAGATCGATCGATCGAAGTACGAGACGGTGCAGAGCATCGACGCGCTCGAACGGTGGATCGAGCGGGCGCGCACCATGGGATTTGTTGCAGTCGATACCGAGACCGACTGCATCGACTGCGTGGAGGCAAGGCTGGTCGGAATCAGCCTGGCAGTCGCGCCGGGGGAAGCCTGTTATATCCCGGTGGGGCATGGCGGGGGCGACCTGCTGAGCGAGGCGCCGGACCAACTTTTGCCCGAGGTCGCGCTGGCGGTGCTGAAGCCGCTGCTCGAGGACCCGGCGGTGCTCAAGATCGGGCATAATTTCAAATATGACGCGACGATGTTCGCGAAAGGCGGGGTCAACCCGGCCCCGGTCGACGACACGATGGTGATGTCATTCAACCTCGACGCAGGGCGCAACGGTCACGGCATGGACGAGCTGGCAAAGCTTCACTTCGACCATGAGTGCGTGACCTTCAAGTCACTGTGCGGCGTGGGCAAGAACCAGATCACGTTCGACAAGGTACCACTCGCCCAGGCGACCGAATATGCCGCCGAGGATGCCGATGTGACGCTCCGGCTGTGGCAGCGGCTGAAGCCGCGCATGGCGGCCGAGCAGGTCGCGCGGGTCTATGAGATGGTCGACCGGCCGTTGATCGCCACCATAGGTCGGATGGAGCGGCGCGGGATTAAAGTCGACCGCGCCTATCTGGCGAAACTGTCGGGTGATTTCGCGGTCGAAACCGCGGCGCTCGAGGAGCGAGTTTACGAGGCGGCTGAGGGCCCGTTCACGATCGGGTCGCCGCAGCAATTGGGCGCGGTGCTCTATGACCGGCTCGGGCTCAAGGGCGGGCGCAAGGGCAAGAATGGCAATTATTCGACCGACGTCACCGAGCTCGAGCGGCTCGCGGGCGAAGAGGTGCCGGTGGCGCGACTGGTGCTCGACTGGCGTCAGCTGACCAAGTTGAAGACGACCTACACCGACGCGCTTCAGGCGCAGATCAATCCCGACACGGGGCGGGTGCATACCAGTTTTTCGCTCGCGGTGGCGCAGACCGGGCGGCTGTCGTCGACCGATCCCAATCTGCAGAATATCCCGATTCGCACCGAGCTCGGCCGCAAGATCCGTGACGCGTTCGTCGCCGAGCCGGGACATGTGTTGATGAGCGCGGATTATTCGCAGATCGAGCTTCGGCTGGCGGCGCATATGGCCGACGTGCCGCAGCTCAAGGAGGCGTTCGCAAACAAGCAGGACATCCACTCGATGACCGCCGAGGAACTGTTCGGCGCGTCGGATCGCGAGGCGCGGAACAAGGCCAAGACGATCAATTTCGCCATCCTTTATGGTATCTCCTCGTGGGGGCTGGCGGGGCGGCTCGGCGTCGCGCGCGAGGAGGGGCAGTTCATCATCGACCGCTATTTCGAGCGCTTCCCGGGGATCAGGAACTACATTGGCGAGACGCTGGCGTTCGTGCGCGAGAATGGCTTTACCCAGACGCTGTTCGGGCGAAAGACCCATTTCCCCAATATCCGCTCGCCGCAGCAAAATCTGCGGCAGGGGAGCGAGCGCGCGGCGATCAATGCGCCGATCCAGGGGACCAGCGCCGATCTCATCAAGCGGGCTATGAACCGGATGGATGGGACGCTAGCCGACGCCGGGCTTGGCGCAAGGATGCTGTTGCAGGTGCATGACGAGCTGGTGTTCGAGGTGCCCGAGGGCGAGCAGGATGCGACCGAGGCGGTGGTGCGGCGGGTGATGGAGACGGCGGCCGAACCCGCGCTACGCCTCGACGTGCCGCTCGATGTCGAGGTCGGGCAAGGCGCGCACTGGGGGGCGGCGCATTGACCGCTTCGGTCGCGCTTCCGCAAGAGGACCGCTCGCCCGACGCCGACATGGCGACGCTGGCGCGCGGGGGGCGACTCAATGCGTTCGGGTTCATCCTGCGGCTCGCGGCGCGGTTGCCGTTCCTGTTTATCGCCGGGCGGGTCTATGGCGCGGAGGCGCTGGGGCGCTTCGCCTACGCGGTGCTCACGGTCGAGTTCGCGTCGCAGCTGGCGACTTTCGGGCTCCGGCGCGGGCTCGCGCAGTTGCTCGCCAATGCGAAGAAGCCGCATGCTTGCGTAGTCGCAGACGCGCTGTTGCTGTCGCTGCTCGGGTCGCTCGTCTGCATGGCGATCCTGATGGCGTTTCCTCGCGCGATGTTCCCCAACAGCCAGGTTCACGGGCTCGACTGGCTGTTGCCGATCACCGTGCTGGCGGTCAGCTGGACCGACATTTCGCTCGCCGCGCTGGCATATCGCAACGATGTCGGCGCGACGGTGCGGGCGCGCTCGCTGGTCGAGCCGTGGACGATCAGCATCGTCGCCTTTGCGTGGCAGTGGATCTCGCTGCGCGATGGATTGATCATCGCCTATGTCATCTCGATGGTCGCGGCGCTGGTCGCGGCGCTGGTCCCACTGGTGAGGAGCTATGGCGTTCCCCACGGCTGGATCCCGGACCTCGCCGGATCCTGGCGGACGGCGCGCAAGAACGCCCCGCTGGCCGCCGCCGACGCGGTCGAATGGGCCTCGCGAAGGGTCGACCTGGCGGTGCTCGGACTGTTGCTCAGCCCGGCGTTCGTCGGCATTTATTATGTCGCGCAGCAGGTGGCGACGCTGCCGGCGAAGCTGAAGTCAAGCTTCGAGCCGGTGCTAGGCCCGGTCATTGCGCGCAACATCGCCGATGGGGACAAGCTTGCGGTCGCCAAACAGGTGCAGCAGGTGAGCTATTGGATCATCGCCGCGCAGGCAGGGATCGCGCTGTCGCTTGGCCTGCCGGGACGCGCAGTGATGGGGCTGGTCGGATCGCATTTTACCGGCGGGACGGCGACACTCGGTTTCCTGCTGGCGGCAGAGGTGATCGCGGCGACGGCGGTGGTGAGCGAAGCGGCGCTAATCTATGTCGACCGGCATCGCAACATGGTTATCTCGCTGATCATGCTGGCGCTCGAGGCGGGGCTTGGCGCGGGCCTGATCCTGGCCATTCGCGGCATCGGCTGGGACGTGGCGCACCAAGCAGCCGGGCCGGCGATCGCGCTGTGCCTCGCGTTGGGGTTCGCGTCGATCGCCAAGTCGTTACTGCTGGCGAAGAACCTTGGCGCGCGGGTGTCGGGTTGGCGGATCGATATCATGTACGCGACCGCCGCCGGGCTGGTGGTCGGGATTCCGGTGAGGCTCTATCTACCCGAGCTGTGGCAGCTGATCATCGGCATTCCGCTCATCCTCGCGGCGTTCGGGGTAGTCGTATGGACCAAGGGTTTCGGCCCCGAGGACCGCGAGCTATTCCGGCTGCGCAAGGCGGATATCGAGGAATTGCACGAGAATGCGGCCAAGGCGCAGATCGCGGATGATGTGGTTTAATGCTTAGTGTCGGAAGTGCCTCATTCCGGTGAAAACCATCGCTAGGCCTGCCTCGTCTGCCGCCGCGATCACTTCGGCGTCGCGCATCGAACCACCGGGCTGGATGACCGATGTCGCGCCCGCCTCGATTGCTGACAGCAGGCCGTCGGCGAAGGGGAAGAAGGCGTCGGAGGCAACCGCCGAGCCGATCGTGCGTGGGTCGCCGAAGCCGAAGGTCTCGGCCGCCTCGCGCGCCTTGGCGGCGGCGATGCGGGCGGAGTCGCGGCGGCTCATCTGGCCCGCGCCGATGCCCGCGGTGGCGCTGTCCTTAGCATAGACAAGGGCGTTGGACTTGACGTGCTTGGCGACGGTCCAGGCGAAGAGGAGGTCGCGGATTTCCTGTTCGCGCGGGGCGCGCTTGGTAACGATCTTGAGGTCGGCGGCGGTGACGTGGCCGTTGTCGCGTGACTGGAGCAGCCAGCCGCCGGTGATCGATTTCGCCATCAGGCCCGGGCGAGAGGCATCGGGCAAATCGCCGGTGAGTAGAAGGCGAAGGTTCTTCTTCGCGGCGAATAGCGCGAGTGCCTCCTCGTCGGCATCGGGGGCGACAACCACCTCGGTGAAGATGGCGGTGATCTGCTCGGCGGTGGCGCGGTCGAGGGGGCGGTTGACCGCGACGATGCCGCCGAATGCCGACACGCTGTCACACTTGTAGGCGGCTTCATAGGCCTCGGCGAGGGTCTGGCCCGATGCCACGCCGCACGGATTGGCGTGCTTGACGATGACGCAGGTCGGGGCGGCACCGCGGAATTCGGCGATCAGGTCGAGCGCGGCGTCGGCGTCGTTATAATTATTGTAGCTGAGCTCCTTGCCCTGAAGCTGGCGCGCTTGGCCGATGCCGCGCGCAGCGGGGCCGGTGGCGGCGTAGAAGGCGGCCTGCTGGTGCGGGTTTTCGCCGTAGCGCAGGGTCTCGCCGCGGGTCATCGCGAACGACAGCGCGACGGGGAATTGCTCGCCCTGATCGACCAAGGCGAACCAGCTCGAGATCATAGAATCATAGGCGGCAGTGGCGGCGTAAGCCTTGGAGGCAAGACGTTTGCGCAAGGCAAGGTTGGTACCCTCGGCGAGTGCGGCGATGATCTCGGGATAGTCGGCGGGGTCGGTAACGATCGCGACGAAGGCGTGGTTCTTGGCCGCCGAGCGGACCATTGAGGGGCCGCCTATGTCTATATTTTCGATGATCTCGTCGCGGCTGGCGCCCTTGGCTACGGTCTGCGCAAAGGGGTAGAGATTGACCACGACGAGGTCAATCGCGCCGATCCCGTGTGCGTCCATTGCGCCCACGTGCGCGGGGTTGTCGCGGACAGCGAGGAGGCCACCGTGAACCATCGGGTGGAGGGTCTTGACGCGTCCGTCCATCATCTCTGGGAAGCCGGTGACGTCGGCGACATCGCGAACCTCGTGGCCCATATCGCGCAGGGCTTTGGCGGTGCCGCCGGTCGAGACGAGCTCGACCCCGTGCGCGGCAAGCTCGGCAGCCAGGGGCTCGAGGCCGCTTTTGTCGGACAGGGAAAGCAAGGCCCGGTGGACGGGGACGACGTCGGTCATTATATTCCTTCTAGCTCGAACGGCGCAGCTGCCAGGCGATTTCGCCGCCCAGCCCCGAAATCTCGCCGACGACGACGAGTTGCATTGCTGTGCGGGGGTCGCCATGGCCGTCGATGTGGAGGCTCTCCTCGGTCGTCAGCATCGCGCCTCGGCAGCGGAAATTCCACGGCGGGGCGCCGGGTGAGCGAAGGATCGCGCCCATGCCGTCGGCGGTGATCGTCGGCTCGACCCCGGGCGCGAGGTGGAAGCGGACGGCGTAGGGGGCAGCCTCTTTGATCTTGCGGCGGCCTTTGGGGGCAAGCTTGTCGAGGCCGCGCAATTCCTTGCCGTCGTTGCCGAGGGTGAGGGTGCGGCTGTGAACCAGGCCGAAGCCTTTGACATAGCCGTCGTGGCTCGCCTCGATGCGGGTCGAATCGTTGTCTTCGGAGCGCACGACGGGAACCTCCTCGACCCCCTTGCCGAGCGAGCCGCCGGCAAGGATTGCGGTCGAATTGGTATCGTCGAGCACTAGCGTCGAGTGGGCGGCAGTGGTGCGCAGCGCGGCGACGAACTCGTCGGAGAGGGTCGTCGGCAAGGGGTCGGGGCCACCGCAATTGACGATCAGCCGCTGGGTCCCGTCGCTGACTTCGATCGCGAGGGTCGAGGCGCAGCCCCGCACCGCGACCTTCGGCGAGGGCGGCGGGGCGCCGTCGAGGACGACCACCGTGCCGAGCGCAGAGAGGCGCTGGTAGCCCCAGCCACGCGCCTGGCGCAGCGGGCGGGCGCGCAGGCCGCAGCCGTCGATCAGCGCGGTGAGGCGGGCGGGGTCACCGGGGTTGCCGCCCTGCCAGCTCGACAGTGCGCCATCGCCCATTGTCACTCCATGAAGCGCGGCGAGCGCGGCGGCGGCGGCGGATTCGAGATTGTCGGGAAGGCTGTGCTTGGCGGCGAAGTACGCCGCGCGGAGGAGGCCCATGCGGTCGACGAACCGCGCTTGCTCGGCGGGGGAGCGGCTTAGCAGCCCGCCATCGTCGCCCTGCGCCTGGGCCAGCGCGCGACCGAGCCCTGCCTCGCCGCGCGCGACCCGGCTCATCCCGCCCTGGACGAGCAGCCCCGCGGCGATGACCCCGATCCAGGCGGTGACCCGGGGCAGACCGGGGGGGGCCTTGTCGGCATTGCTGTCGAGGTGGCGAGCTCCCCGCGCAAGCGTGTTGAGGAGAGCGGAGCGATAGCCGGCGTCGCGGCTCGAGAGGATGTAAGGGGCGTAGGCGGTCCAGAAGAGGATCCGCTCGCCCCACAGCGCCGGGCGCCAGGCGTCGTCGACTTTTGTCCCATGAGCGAGCAGCCAGCGCCCGACAAGCGCTTCGGCGAGTTTCGCGCCCTTGTCGCGGCCGGTGGAGGCGGCGAGGTCGCGCAGCCAGCTAAATCCCTGGAGCGAGGCGGCCATGCCACTGCCCGCGCCGACCGCGGCGAAGTCGAAGTCGGTCAGGTCGATCGCTTCTGCGCCAAGCTCGAACCTCCCGGCGAGCAGTGCATCGCCGCGCGTGCGGTCGCCGGCAACATGATCGCGCGGGACCGCGATCAGCCGTAGCGGCTCCTTCTTGGCGATGAGCAGGCGCGAGAAGAGCGAACCCCTGGCGAGTTTGCCGATGACCGCCCCCGCTTCGTCGTTCATTCGTTTCCTCGAAGAACTTGGCTCCGCAGCGCGGCAATGTTGGCGCGGTAGTGATCGGGGCCGCCCTTGAATGCGGCGGTGCCGGCGACGATCGCGGTGGCGCCGGCGTCGATCACGCTTTGCACGTTGCCCGCGTCGACCCCGCCATCGACCTCGATGATGACGTCGAGCCCCTTCATCTGGACCTGCTTGGCGATCGCCTCGATCTTGCGCAGCTGGCTCGAAATGAATTTCTGGCCGCCGAAGCCGGGATTGACGCTCATCACCAGGACAAGATCGATCTCCTCGAGGATATAGTCGAGCGTCTTGGCCGGGGTCGCGGGATTGAGCGACACGCCGGCCTTTTTGCCGAGCCCCTTGATCCGCTGGATGGTGCGGTGGAGGTGGGGGCCGGCTTCCTGGTGGACGGTGATGATGTCAGCCCCGGCCTCGGCGAAGGCGTCGAGGAAGCCATCCACCGGCGAGATCATCAGGTGGACGTCGAACGGTTTGGCGCTGTGCGGGCGGAGTGCCTTCACCACCATCGGCCCGATCGTTAGGTTGGGGACGAAATGGCCGTCCATCACATCAACGTGGATCCAGTCTGCGCCGGCCGCGTCGATCGCGCGCACCTCCGCGCCGAGGTTCGCGAAGTCGGCGGCCAGGATCGAGGGGGCGATGATCGTCATGGGGCCGATTAGCGCCTAATCGCGGGAGGCGACAAGGCGCGCGATGAAGAAGCCATCGAGCCCGCCCTGCTCCTCGATCAGACCAGGAAGGATGCGGACGAAACCAGCGTCGGTTGGTGTCACGAAATCCGGCAGTTCGCCGGACTTGGGCGGGTCGATGGCAAAGCCGGGATGGGTGGCGAGGAAGGCGTCAACGATCGCTTCGCCCTCCTCGGGCTCGAGGCTGCACGTCGCGAAGATGAGTCTGCCGCCGGGGGCGACGAGGGTCGCGGCGTGGGCGAGCAGCTTTGTTTGCAGCTCGACGGTTTCTTCGATGATGGCGGGGCGGGCGCGGTAGATCACCTCGGGGTGGCGGCGGAGCGTGCCGGTTGATGAACAGGGAGCATCGACCAAAACCGCGTCGAAGGTGCGTTCAGGCGCCCAGATGAGAGCGTCGGCGGTGACGAGTTCGGCGGCGAGCCCCGTGCGGTCGAGATTCTGTTGGAGGCGGGCGATTCGGCTCGGCTTGCGATCGAGCGCGGTGACAGCGTGGCCGGCGGCGGCAAGCTGCATGGTCTTGCCGCCCGGAGCAGCACACAGGTCTAGCACGGTCTTGGCATCGGACGGGATGAGACGCGCCGGGAGTGAGGCGGCGAGGTCCTGGACCCACCACCCGCCCTCGCCAAAGCCCGGCAACTCCGCGACGTTGGAGGAGCGGTCGAGGCGGGCATGGCGCGGGGCTAGCGAAGTCGCGTCGGGGAAGGTGTTTGCTGCCTCCTCGTCCTTGAAGCTCAAGTCGAGCGGCGGGCGCTGGGCAATGGCGCGGCGCGCGGCCTCGACCATTGGCGTACCCCAGGCGCGGCGCCAGCGCTCGGCGACGATCAGGGGGAGGCGCGGGAATTGTAGCTGAGGCAATCCCTGGCGGAGGAGGGTACCGAGCACGCCATGGACCAGCCGTCGTGGGCCGCCGTCGACCAACGGAAGCGCGGTCGCGACGAGGGCGTGATCGGGGGTGCCGAGTGCGATCTTCTGGGCGAGTGCCATCCGCAGCACCATCCGCGCCTTGGCATCGTCGGCGAGCGGCAATCGGGTCGCGCTGTCGATCATCAGGTCGAGATCGGGCAGCCAGCGAAGCGTCTCCCCGGCGATAGCAAGGGCCAGCCCCTGATCGGCCGGGGGAAGGTGCGGGCCGCCCTGCGCTGCCGCCTCGAGCGTCTGGCCGCAGCGAAGCACGCCGTCGAGCATGCGCAACGCGGCGGCGCGCGCGGGAAGGCCATCGGGCTGGTCGGGGGTTGGCATCCGCGCCTTTACGCACCAATTGTCATTTTATGAAACGCCCAGAAAATCTCGCCCCCCCCAGGACGCTCACTCCCTCGCCGCCGGTGCCCGAGCCCGAGGCGGTGAATCCGCCGCCGCCAGCGGGGGAGGAGGAGAAGCCCGACCCGACGCGCTATGGTGACTGGGTCAAGAAGGGCATCGCTATCGATTTCTAGGCCGTAAACCTGTAAATCGCGGACGACCGAAATCGGTGGGAAGTGGGCGTTAGTGTTTAGGTAACAGCCCCCTTTCGTGGGCGATGCCAGCAAGGGGACCACCAAGAGACATGCTTTCGGTGGAGCGCTTTTGAAGCATTATTGCGCGCCCCTCGGACGGATAGTTTGCCCGTGCGCTTTCAAAAGTTCCCTTTATTCCCCCAAGCGGCGGGCCGTCTGCGGCAGAGCCAAGGGCTTCGACGACTGGCCCGGCCTCAGCCTCGGTTGGATCGAGCATAATCAAGCCCCACCGCATTTCATTGCTCCGTTCGATCGACACTCGGCTTTAAGGCCCGTTGTTGGCAAAGCTGTATTGCCGTATCAATACACCAACTGAATGTCAGCCAGGGGTCGGTTGGCGCCCTTCCTGTAATGGGTCTACAGCCTAATAATGCTCTGGGCGGGTTGGGCGCGAGAGGAGGCCTTCGAGGACTTCGTCGACACCCGCCGCGCCTGACAGGAGCGCGGCGACGGCGGCGACGATTGGCATGTCGATTCCTTTCGCCTTCGCCAGTCGGTCGAGCACGGGGGCGGTGAAAGCTCCTTCGGCCACGCTGCGGCGGTCGGCCATCAGGTCGGAGGCTGAACGACCTTCGCCGAGACCCTTGCCGAGCGAATAGTTGCGCGAGCTGGTCGACGAGCAGGTCAGTACGAGATCGCCGAAGCCCGATAGCCCGGCGAGGGTTTCCCTGCGCGCGCCCATGGCGAGGCCGAAGCGGGTCATTTCGGCGAAGCCTCGTGCGATCAGCGCGGCGCGCGCGTTCTGGCCGAGGCCCCTGCCCTCGACCACCCCGCAGGCGATCGCGAGGACGTTCTTGACCGCGCCGCCGACCTCCGCCCCGGCGACGTCGTCGGTGGCGTAGGTGCGGAAGGCGGGGAGGGAGAGCCGCGCGCGCAACGCCGCGCCGAGGGCTTCGTCCTCGCAGGCGAGGGTGACTGCGGTGGGGAGGCCGGCGGCGACTTCGTGGGCGAAAGTCGGGCCGGAGAGGACGGCGATGCCGGAGGTGGGGCAGGTCTGGCGGGCGACGGTGTGGAGGAGCTCGCCGGTGCCTTCCTCGATGCCCTTTGCGCACAGGACGAGCGGGCGGCCGAGGGCAGGCGCGGCGGCGAGGACCGCACGCATGTGCTGGGCGGGGGTGACGACGAGCCACGCGTCGCAGGTCGCGAGATCGGCGAGATTGCTGGTTGCCGAGATGGCGGGAGAGAGGGGAATGGCGGGCAGGAAGACGCTGTTTTCATGATTCGAATTGATTCTCGCGACGACGTCGGGTTCGCGCGCCCAGAGGAGGGTTTCGCGACCGCCGGTCGCGGCGACTTGCGCCAATGCGGTGCCCCACGCGCCACCGCCGATGATTCCGATGCGGTCTATATTCATGCCTTCACCCCTGCCCCGCGCACCTTGTCGGCGGAGGCGTCCAACGGCCAGCGCGCGCGCGCCGGGGCATCGAGCGGGTCGGTCAGGCCGAGGGCGAACCGCTCGGCGCCGGCCCAGCCAATCATCGCGGCATTGTCGGTGCACAGCCAGCCGGGGGGGACCGAGAAGGCGCGGCGTTTTTGTTGGGCCAGATCGGCCAGGGCCGACCTGACCGCGCCGTTGGCGGCGACTCCACCGGCGACGACCAAGGTCGGGGCGTTGCTGACGGCCAGCACCCGGGCGGTGCGGTCGACGAGGCAGTCGACGACGGCTTGCTGGAAGCTGGCGGCGATGTCGGCGGGTTTGTGCGCCCCGCTCGCCGCGGCACGCTGGACCGCGCTCTTGAGGCCGGCGAAGGAGAAGTGGGGTTCGGATGTGCCGACCAGCGGGCGGGGGAGGGGGACGGCGCGCGGGTCGCCCTCGAGCGCCAATTGCTCGATTGCGGGGCCGCCGGGATAGGGCAGGCCGAGGAGCTTGGCCGACTTGTCGAACGCCTCGCCCGCGGCGTCGTCGATGGTCGTGGCAAGGCGGCGGTAGTCGCCGACTCCGCGGACCTCGAGCAGCTGGCAATGGCCTCCGGACGCGAGCAGCAGGAGGTAGGGGAAGGCGAGGTTGGGGTCGGCGAGGCGCGGCGAGAGGGCGTGGCCTTCGAGATGATTGACCGCGATCAACGGCTTGCCGGCGGCCAGCGCGAGGCCCTTGCCGGCGAGCAGCGCGACCATGACGCCACCGATCAGTCCCGGGCCGGCGGTTGCGGCGATGGCGTCGAGATCGGCGGGGACGACTCCGGCTTCGTCCATGACGCGGCGAATCAGGCCGGGAAGCATCTCTACATGGGCACGCGCGGCGATTTCGGGGACGATTCCGCCGAACGGGCGGTGGGCGTCGTCCTGGCCGACGACGGCCTGCGCAAGGATTACGCGATCGCTGGTGACAAGCGCGGCGGCGCTGTCGTCGCACGAGGATTCAAGGCCGAGAATCAGCGCCATGCCGAGCCCTCTGCCCGAAGCCGCCAAAAGGGGCTAGTGCAGGCGGACCATGACTCGCCCGATCATCCTTGGAACGCGCGGTTCGCCGCTGGCTCTGGCGCAGGCGCGGCAGGTCGCGTCACGGCTCGAGGTCGCGCACGAATGGGCAGCGGGGACGGTCGAGATCCGTGTCGTGAAGACCACCGGCGACCGGGTGCAGGACCGGCCGCTGGCCGAGATCGGCGGCAAGGCGTTGTGGACCAAGGAGCTCGACGCGGCGCTTCTCGCCGGAAAGACCGATATTTCGGTTCATTCGATGAAGGATGTCGAGAGCGAGCGGCCGGCCGCGCTGTGCATTGCGGCGATCCTGAAGCGGGCCGACACGCGGGACCGGCTGATCGGGGCGGAATCGATTGCTGCCCTGAAGCAAGGAGCGGTGGTCGGGACGTCTTCACCGCGCCGTGCCGCGCAACTGCTCAGCGTTCGACCGGACCTCAAGATCGTGCCGATTCGCGGCAATGTTGAGACGCGGCTGGCGAAGCTGGCGGCGGGAGAATGCGACGTCACGCTGCTTGCGGCGGCGGGGCTCGACCGGCTTCATCATGGCGACATCGGCACCCCGCTCGACGATCTGCTGCCCGCGCCGGCGCAGGGGGCGATCGGGGTCGAGTGCCGCACCGATGACCAGGACATGCGCCGCGAGATAACGCGCATCAGCCACCCCGCAACCTTCGCCGCGGTCGCCGCTGAGAGGATTTTCACGAAGGAGCTGGGGGGCACGTGTCATTCGCCGGTGGCGGCGCTGGCGACGATCGGACCCGAGGGGATTCATCTGCGCGCCGAGCTGTACAGCGAAGACGGGCGCGCGCGGATCGTTGACGAGGCGCGCTTTGGGACAGACGATCGCGAGGCTCCGGCGGCGCTGGCGAGGGCGATGCTGGCGCGCGCGCCGCCCGAAATCGCGCGATTGTTTGACGGCGGATGAGGCGGCTCATTCTGCTTCGTCCCGAGCCGGGGGCGAGCGAGAGCGCGGAACGAGCGGCGGCGCTGGGCATCGACGCGGTAAAGCTGGCGCTGTTCGACGTGGTGCGGGTACATTGGACAGTGCCGGATCCAGCGGGGTTCGATGCGCTGCTGCTGACGAGCGCGAACACGATTCGCCATGGCGGGCCGGGGCTCGAGCGGCTGCGGCGGCTGCCGGTGCAGGCGGTCGGCGCGGCTACGGCCGAGGCGGCGCGCGCTGCGGGGTTCAGTGTGGCGAAGGTCGGCGGGGCAGGAGTGGACGCTCTGCTGGCGGGGCTGCCGAAAGGGGTCAGGTTGCTCCACTTGGGTGGCGAGGAGCGGACCGCGCCGCAAGCGCATGGCGCGCATATCACCCCGGTGACCATCTATCGCGCCGCGCCGCTTGATCTGACTGCGGGGGCGCTTGTCGTGATCGAGGGTGCGGTCGTGGCGGTCCATTCGCATCGCGCGGGGGAGCGGCTGGCCGAGCTGATGACCGACCGCGCATCGACCGCAGTGGTGGCACTGAGCGACGAAGCGGCATCGGGGCTGGGTGCGAGGTGGCAGTCGATCGCGGTCGCGCCGCGGCCGAGCGACGCCGCGCTGCTGGCCCTTGCCGCCGAGCTGTGCTTAGTTGGCGGTCGATGACGGCTCGACCCAATTGGACCGCACGCATTGCCTGGGCGCTGCTGTTGCTGATCGCCGGTGCCGCGCTGGCGACTTGGGCGCTGGCGCGATCGGCGCCTGCCGCGCGACTGTTCGGGGTTTCGCCGATTGCGCCAGAAGCGGTGCCGTTCGCCGCCGTCGCGCCCCAGCCGGTGCTCGCTGCGCCACCGCCCGAGGAGGCCATGCGTCTGGCCACGGTCGAGGGACGACTGGCGGCGGTCGAAAATGCGACCCAGCGCGCGCAGGGCTCGGTCGGGCGGGCCGATGCACTGCTGGTCGCGTTTGCCGCGCGGCGCGCGATCGATCGCGGGCTGGCGCTGGGCTATCTCGAGCCGTTGCTGGTCGAGCGGTTCGGGGCAGGGCACGAACAGGCGGTGGCAACAATCATCACCGGTTCGCGCCAGCCGGTCCGGCTCGATGCGTTGATCGACCAATTTGATGCGCTCGGCGACGCGCTTCGCCAGCCGGGACCCGAGGACAGCTGGTGGACCGGGGTGCGGCGCGAACTTGGCAGCCTGGTCAGCATTCGCCGCGCCGACATGCCGTCGGTCCGCCCGCAGGCGCGCTTTGACCGCGCCGAGATGCGGTTGCGCCGCGGCGAGGTCGATAGCGCGCTGGCCGAGACGATGCGGCTTCCCGGGGTCAGCCGGGCGGAGCCGTGGGTGGCGAGTGCACGGCGCTATATCGCGGCGCACCGCGCACTCGACGAGATCGAGAGCGCGGCGCTGTTGCCTGCGGTCGCGCCCGTCCCAGCTGGAGTAGTGCCGCCGCTCGGCAAGCCGTGACCAACCCGTAACGGGCGCTCGCCGCTTCAGGGGGTCGACACATTGAAGCCGGGGATGAAGGTGCGGCGGGAGTAAATATGTCCTCACCAAATGGGTTTGCGAGCGCGCGCTGACCGTTTGACGCGAGGACTAAAATATCGATTCGTGCTGGTCGCCTTCGCGGCTTCGCGCTCAGCGTTCGATTTCACGACCTGCCGCAGGCGGGTCGCAAAATGGAGCGGGCGAAGGGAGGGGAGCCAGCGGCTTTTCGAGCATTGGCTGACGACCCTTCAGATCGTGTTCGGATGCGCTTGACGATGGCCTTGATAGACGGCTTTCCGACGATGGATTGATCGTCCGGAAGGTCGTGTGTCGGCGGGTCAGGATACCGATCAGAGATGTCGCTGACGAGCCGGTCATCGTTGCCTAGACCGTAGTGGAGGGCCTCGTTGAAGGCGCGCGGCGGAAGGTCTTCAAGATCATCGCCGGGAAGGCCGTCAGGAGCCTCGTGGGCATCGTCGGGACGCTCGATCATTCATTTCTCCAGCAGTGCGTGAGAGACGATTCCTGAGGCTCTGAGGCGGTCTTGTGAGGGGTTTTCATGGACGATCAAGGATGGCCCACGGGTCTACACGACGAACGATCCGCCACTCGTTTCCGCAGCTAAGGCAGTGCCGGTCGGGTTGGTTCTCTTCGAGGACACATCCGCCCAGCACGATCTCCTGACGCTCGGCCTGCTCGGCCTGCTCGATACCGGGAAAGCCATACTCGATATTCACACCGGTGTTTTGTTTGCACTTGGGGCAGATGTATTTTCGCGCCGCCATACGCTGACCTCCTCGACCGTAGATGCTCAGCGTAGGCGACCATCGTTAAGAGAGCGCTTATGCCGCCAGTGCCCGGTAGACGCTGGCTCGACCGATCTGGAGCCGCTTGGCGATCTCGGTTGCCCCGAACCCCTGGTCTCGAAGTTCCCTGACATCGCCGGGGCGGATCGAGACCGGTCGTCCCTTGCAGACATCGCCACGCAGCTTGGCTGCTTCGTTTCCTCGGCGCTGTCGTGCACGGATAAAGTGCTTCTCCATCATCCCGATCATCCCGAACAGCGTCAGCATCACCTCGGCCATGACGTCGCTGCCGTCGAAAACGATTTTGGGATCGTCGATCTGGAGGATCGCGCCGCGTTCGACGATCCGCTTCGCAATCGTGAGCAGGTCGCCGGTATCTCTTGCTATTCTTTCGGGGTGAAGCGCCAGCAAGATGTCGCCACGGTCCAGCAGACGGATCGCGGCTTCGAGTTGGTCACGCCCATCGAGTGACGATCCATTGCCGGCCTCGGTGAACACGACGATTGCGCCGAGCTTCTCCAGCTTGGCCTTCTGGCTCATAACATCCTGCCCATCGTTGGTGCTGATCCGTGCGTAACCCAGCGTCTTCGCCATGCCGTCTCCCGTCTCATTTGGCTCTAAAGAGACTTTCACGGATGCCTTTTTAGTCAAGCTCAACCCTGACGAGACGCAAATCGTGCGCCGAGATGTCTTACCCATCGTCCCGTGTGCGGTTATCCCATTGAGGCGCGATGTTCGCAGATTGGCTGGGGCCGATTATCCGGATCGGCAATCCATGACGACGATGTCAGTCGATCTTGGCTCGGGCTTTGCGCAACACGATCTTGGTCAGTCATCGAGCTTCCGCCGTGATCTGCCAGTCACCGAGCGTCAGGAGCAAATCGCGACAAGTCTCCTTTGCTGACGGCATTGGTGGATCGTCCGGTGAAGGCTCGCCGCACGCTGCCCGCTCGTTGGCGATGAGATGTTTGTCGAGCGCGGCCCAGCCCCGTTCGCTGAAGATGTAGCCGGGGTTAGCCTCGATGATATGCCCGGTTCGCCGGAGCCATCCAGTCTCACGGATGATGCTTCCATGCTACGCTTCTTCGATGACGCATGCCTCAACGGCTTTGGAAGACACGGGTGCGCCGTCCGTTCGAAGTGACAGGCCCGCCATCAGCCGCAGCACGCCCATCTGTTGGTCATTTAAAGTGTAGCCGGTCGGGGATGCGGCCATCTTTGCCAGCAGGGCACGGCCGGCCATCACCTTGGCCTTCAGGATCAGTTACTCTTAGTGGGTCATGCCCGAAGCATCTCACGGATAGACGATCCGTCAACAAAATGATTTTGGTCATCGGCCTTGGCTTCGTCTCGCGGCGTAAGCGTATCGATGACATGCTTTCAGAGGTGACGAGTTGCAGGCTGAGAGCACACCCAGTGCTTCGGACAGGAATGGCAAGAATGCTGATTCAACGAACTTACTAGACACGAGGTGCATCTCGTCTAACTCGGGTTAATCGGCGATGTGGTTCTAGCAAGTGGCCGCCTGAGAGTGATGGCGCTTTCGCTGCTGCCGGGGGTATTTATGTCTCATTCTAGTTCCTTGCGAGAGACACAGTTAGGCACGACCACTCTCGACATCATTCCCGTAAACGAAGAGGACCGCATGGCTGCGGTCCACCGTTACGAGATTCTTGACACGCCACCTGACGGTAGCTTTGATCGCATTACTGCCCTTGCTGCTCGCCGTTTCGGGACACCAATCGCGATCATCAGCATCGTGGACCACGACCGTATCTGGTTCAAATCTCATCATGGTGTCGATGTGCAGCAGATTGGGCGCGATCCCGGCCTATGTGCATCTGCGATCCTGTCGGCTGAGGCGCATGTCCTCTTGGACGCAAGCACCGACGTCAGGTCGCTCGCCAACCCCCTCGTTGCGGGCGATTTCGGCCTTCGGTTCTACGCGGGCGTGCCGCTTGAAACTTCTGACGGTTATAACCTCGGCACGCTGTGCGTGATCGACAAGACGCCTCGCCCGGTGGATCAATCGCAGATCGACGATCTAAAGGACTTGGCCGCACTGGTCATCGATCAACTGGAGCTTCGGCTGGCAGCGCGGCAGGCGGTCGAGAAGGCCAATCTCATGGCACGAGAGATCGACCATCGGGTGATGAACAGCTTACAGTTCGTGTCGGGCCTACTAACGATGCAGAGCCGCTCCACACACGCCGCTGACGCATCGGGCCAGTTGCTCGAAGCAGCCACCCGCGTCGCAGCGGTCGCTCGCGTCCATCGCAACTTCTATTCCAGCGACACCGAGGAAGTTTCCTGCATCACCTTCTTAAGACGCCTGTGCGCTGATCTAGCGGAAATCTGCGGTGTCGTAGTGGAGGTAACCGGCGATGAGGGCACCGTCCCAACAACGTGGATTCAGCCCATCGGGCTGCTCGCTAATGAACTCGTCACCAACGCCGCGAAGCACGGCGCAGGCAAGATAGAAGTGGTCTACAAGGCTGACGGCTCGGGTCGGAACCTATCGGTCTGCGATCAAGGACAAGGGGTGTCCGACAACTTCGACCCCGGCGAGGGCAGCGGGCTTGGCATGAGGGTCATAAGTCAGTTGACGAAGCAGCTTGGCGGAAGACTTGCGGTCAGCGCAAACCCCGCAGGGAAGGGCGCGTGCTTCCAAATCGCATTTGCAGAACAGGTGGCACCTTAGCGGACGGTCCGCTCAACGGACGTCTCGGGCAAATTGTCGATGCCGTTCGAGGCGATCAGGGTATGGAGGAATGGGGCTGTGGGATGGTGTGATGCCATCACCTTTGCCTAGAGGGTCAGGAGGTCCGCCGCATCGCCATTCGGCTGGCGCAGCGCCGGATCCAGCCCGCTCTCATCATCGCCTGGTCGACGTCGCGAAGGGCCCACCAAGCCGCAGCGCGTCGTGCTCATATCCAGTCAAAAGCGCAACCGTAATGCTAGAGTTTTTGAAAAATTAGCACCCAGCAACGCGGGTGCCCAAGACCAGGCGGAGACTGGCCGCCCAAAAAACGAGCATTATCAGATTGACGGCTTTGCCGCCGGCAATGATCTCCTCAAAGATTAGTTAATTGATTTCTGCCTATGAGATCTATTTTGGTTGCCGGGAAGATAACTTGATTCAATTGATGAGTGCTGGCGAATCATCAGCGTCGGCTTTTGAGCCGATCGTGGCCAGCAAAGCTGGCCCACGTTCCTGGGTCATGCTCATTCTCCTGCTGCTGGCCGCGGTGATGGTTACGCGAGCGAGTGCTTTTGGCAATCCGCTCTATTCGGCCGATGATCCGCTGTATCTTCAGTTTGGCCTTGGCATCGATCATGGCCTGGTCCCCTATCTCGATATCTGGGACCGTAAGCCGCTTGGCCTATTCCTGGTCTATGCCGCGATCGGGTTTCTGCCATTCGATCCGGTTTATGCCTATCAGATGGTTGGCGGACTTTTTGTCCTGGCGACGGCAGTCATCGTTTATCGAATTGCGAGGCTCTATAGCGGCGATCGGGGCGCCGTGGCCGCTGCACTGGCGTTTATCATTTTATTGCCAGCGTTTAAGGGTGCAGCGGGCCAGGCACAGGTTTTTTACGAGCCGTTGATTGCCTTGTCCGCATGGCTTGTCATTAGGCCGGCCGCGGGCAGACGTCTGACAAATTCACTGTGGGCAATTCTGCTATGCGGAATTGCGTTCACACTTAAGCAAACAGTGATCGTCGAGTCGGCTTTTCTAGGGATATGGCTGGTGGTGGTTAGCTGGCGCGAGCATGGCACTTTGCGCGCTGGTAAGCTGGCGGGGGTGTTGGCGCTGGTTTTTGCGGTGCCGACCCTCCTCACTTTTGTGGTGATGGCTGGCTACGGCGAGCTTGGTCTCTATATTCAGAGCAGCTTTCTATCGGTATTTCATAAAGGTAGCGAGACGAGTTCAGTTGGACTTTCACGAGTGGTTGCCTGCTTTATCCTGCTGGCGCCGTTAGTGGGGCTTGCGGCGGGTGGTTATTATACCCGTCGCAAGCAGCATGGCGAAGCGTCTACGCGGGAGAAGTTTATCTTCCTGTGGGCGCTGTCGGCCTTGGG
The DNA here is from genome assembly GCA_031394005.1 of Sphingomonas sp. GTDB lineage: Bacteria > Pseudomonadota > Alphaproteobacteria > Sphingomonadales > Sphingomonadaceae > Sphingomicrobium. The sequence goes on along the minus strand of JANMWM010000024.1, from coordinate 786 downwards.
CGGAGTCATTTTGATCCCGCGCTTTTACGCCTATTATCCTATTCCTTTGTTGCTGCCGCTGAGTATTGCAGCGAGCAGCTTTTTTGAGCGTCCGGGTACCGGGCGTTTATTTTTGGTGGCGCTTGCCGCGGTGACGTTAATGCAGGGCGATGTCTTGCGTTTTGCCGATACTAAAGTGACGCGCGAGCAGCTGGCGGTGGTTGTGACAGATATTCGCCGTGAGGCGCATGGCGGTTGTTTGTTTGTCGCTGACGGCCCTGGTTGGCTTTACAGCGCATCAGGGATTGGTTGTCGCACTCGCTATCGCTTTCCCGATCATTTATCGCTCGTTACCGAGGCCGGGGCGATTGGCCAGGATCAAGGGGATGCGGTTCGTGCCATTCTCGCCCAGCACCCGGCGGTGATTGTGCTTCGAGCTGGGGATGATGTGCGCAATCCGCATATCTGGCCGTTGTTTAGCAAGGCGCTGGCGAGCTATCATGTGGTCCGCCGCGATCCGTTGACAGTGGAGTATATGCCCCAGACCATGCTGTTATGGGTGCGTAACGCTTAAAGGATAACGCCTCAGCGGTCCCGCACAGGAATGTGTGGGTTAAGCCCGCACTATCGTCCTCAGGCTAGCGTGGTGAGAAGTGGCTCGGCAAATCTGGACAGTGCGGTAAGTGGAGTTTCTGCCTGAAGGTGGCCAGGATGGCTGTCGAACAGGAGAGATGATGACGAAGCGAACGCGCCGGAACCACAGTCCGGCATTCAAGGCGAGAGTGGCGCTGGCTGCCGTGAAGGGCG